>WAQA01000043.1 GCA_015520475.1 Candidatus Bathyarchaeota archaeon
ATTTAAAGCTTTAGAGCTGAGGAGTTTAGGAATCACTTATAAATTCGCTTATAGATGAGATATTAATGGTTTAAAGGGTTTGGGAGCGGCAGGTTTTGCCGACGAATCTACCGGCTGAAGCGAAGCATAAGTGGAGTGAAGTTTCAGCAGCCAGAACCCCTGAAGAGAAGCTTAGGGCGCTGCAGGAGTTCCTCAGCTTAATCCCGAAGCATAAGGGTACAGCCAAGCTATGCGCCCATGTTAAGAGGCAGATCTCTATTTTGAGGAGGGAGATTGAAGAGAAGAGGAAGAGGAGAGGAGGCAGGAGCTCCCAGACATTCCTGATCGAGAAGGAGGGAGCAGCCCAGATAGTTATTGTTGGATTGACAAATTCTGGGAGGAGCAGCCTACTCTCTTCACTTACAAATGCTAAGGTCACCGTTTCTGAGGCTCCATATACAACTCAGACACCTACTCCTGGAATGTTCCGGTTTGAGGATGTATACTTCCAGCTCATCGAGGCTCCAGCCTTCACAACAGAATACGTTAACGAGAAGATGTTAAATTTAACCTTGAACCTCTGCCGCAACGCTGACATGTTAGCGTTGATGATTGATTTATCAATGGATCCGTTATGGCAGATGCAGCATATAACATCTGAGCTTGAGAAGGGTAGGATAAACATCTTTAAGAGGGATGTGAGGGTTGAGATTGAGAGGAAACATTTCGGAAGCGGCCTTAGAATAGTTGTCTTCGGCAGGCTTAATGGATGCTCAGTGGAGGACGTTAAGGATCTTTTGATGAGTTATAGGATACATGATGGAGTGGTAAAGATTTATGGTGAAGCATCCTTGGATGATGTTGAAGAGGCAGTCTTCGGCGGATTCATCTATAAGCCAGCGGTTATAATCGCCAATAAAATGGATGTTGAAGGTGCTGAGAGGAACCTTTCACTGTTGAAGGAGCATCTTGAAGGGATTAGGATTATCCCAATCTCATGTAGGAGGGGTATTGACAGGAAGGTTCTTGGGAGAGGGCTTCTTGAAGCCTCAGGTCTGATCCGCGTATACACGAAGGAGCCTGGAGAGAAGGAGCCCTCACCTGAACCGTTCATACTGAAGAGGGGATCCACAGTCCTGGATCTTGCAAGGAGGATACACAGTGAGTTCTATGAAAGGTTTAGCTGCGCTAAGGTCTGGGCTGAGAGACTTCCCTTCAGCCCGCAGAAGGTAGGTTCATCCTTCATCCTTGAAGACGGGGATGTTGTGGAGCTTCATACGAGATAGAGGCAGCTCTACCTTGCGTGGAGGGCTATCCTCTCCATCTCATCTCTCTTCTGGACGGCATGGCTTCTCGTATCCCTATTCGCAGCCAATATGATCTCTTCAGCTAAGCACTCCTCTAACGGTTTAGGATTGTTAAATGATGATAGACGGGCACCCTCACTTATGAAACGTAACGCCAAGTCCACTCTGCGCTGCGGAGAGATATCTACTGCCTGATGATAAACTATTCCTCCATAGCTTATGCGTGTGGTGTCCTCGCATGGAGCAGCATTCTCAATTGCCCTTACAAGAACTTCTATCGGATTCTTTCCTGTACGCAGATGGATTATCTCGAAGGCGTTCTTAACTACTTTGATTGCTCTGAGCTTCTTTCCAGCATTCTTTCCAGGCCGCATAAGATTATTGATTAACCGTTCAACAATATTCATCTGTGATTTATGGAACCTGTCATGTTCATGGCGGCCCATACTATGCGGTACATAGACTGGCTTAAGTGAGATGTACCTCTTCAAGCCTGGATCACGGATCTCTATACCTTCAAAGCTCCATTTATCGAAGAGTTTAATCTTTCCTTCCCCGCTCATAGCTGTTCTAATGAAGAATTTGAGTAGAGACCTATTATATAAGGGTTATGAATCGATTTTAAAGGTGGATTCATCAGTCAACATCAGATGCTGGAGATTCTACCTCAAAACACCCTTCAGTTCATGATGGAGTATCGGCTGGTTCATCAACGTATAGGCTTCTCTTTACGGCCTAAAACCAGATCCTTTAGGGATATACCGTTAACCGTTATAACCTTCCATCGTACTCCAGGGATGTCCCCCATTGATCTACCCCTTGATCCTCCTATCCCCTCAACTATTACTTCGTCGTGTTCATCAACCATGTTTAATGCTCCGTCGCCTGGAAGGAACGCTGTTATAACCTTCCCATTCTTTATAAGCTGGACTCTGACACATTTACGGATTGCACTGTTAGGCTGCTTACTTTCTCTCCCAACCTTCTCCAGAACTATTCCTTTAGCCATTGGAGCGCCCTGTAGAGGATCAGATTTTATGTCTAATCTTAGCA
>WAQA01000044.1 GCA_015520475.1 Candidatus Bathyarchaeota archaeon
GCGTCCTCCTGAAGCATCTCCAAGATAACCCGGTTTATCTCGTCGAGATCTTCACGCATAAAGACACCTACAATCATTAAATTTTTATTTGGTCGATATATAAGTGTATTGTAAAAAGTATTGTAAAAGATACTGAATTATTAATGAATCTTCAAGAAATCCGAAATATTTATAAGAAAAACTTTACCTCTAATTTAAAACACTCTAAGGGGGCGATTAACTTAATAAAGAAGAAATGTCCCGAATGCGATGCTGACCTAGAAGTTCCAGACGACGTCATATCAGGGGAGATCATAAGCTGCCCAGACTGCGGAATGGACTATGAAGTCATAGTTAAAGGAGAAGGCAAGATAGAGCTTAAACCAGCTGAGATAGAGGGGGAGGATTGGGGCGAGTAATCTCAGATGAAGACTATAGGGATAGTATATGATAGGATTCGATGGGAAGAGAAGGCTCTACTTAGAGCTTCAAAGAAGATGGGATTAGACGTAAAACTAGTAGACTCGAAGAATATACGTCTAAATATGCTGGAGAAAACTGATAAGCTCAGAGAGATGTTTGGGGACCCAGTTATTCAACGCTGCATAAGCTACTTTAGAGGGTTACATATAACAGCTATACTTGAGAATGCTGGTCTCAAGGTTATAAATACATTTAACGTCTCATCGATCTGCGGAAATAAGATATTCACAACCTTGGCCTTAATTAAGGCTGGCGTTCCAACACCTAAAACCTCAATAGCCTTCGCTGAAGAAGGCGCATACAAAGCTCTAAAAGACATCGGTTACCCAGCGGTGATTAAACCAGTTATAGGAAGCTGGGGTAGACTCATAGCCCTCATAAAGGATAGAGCCTCAGCACAAGCAGTGATCGAGTCTAGAAAGGAGATGAGGAACGCCCTACTTCAGATATATTATGTCCAAGAATATGTTGAGAGACCCCCCAGAGACATCAGAGTCATGGTTATCGGAGATGACGTGGTTGCAGCCTCATACAGATATTCACCGCCAGACGACTGGAGAACCAACGTTGCAAGAGGAGGATTCAGCGAACCATGCCCCTTAACAGATGAATTAAGAGAGATAGCGCTCAAAGCATCCAAGGCCGTCGGCGGAGGTGTACTCGCAGTTGACTGTATGGAGAGCGCCGACAGAATCTTAGTGCATGAAGTTAACAGTACAGTTGAGTTTAGAGGATTATCCTCAACAACAGATGTTGACATAGCTAAAAAGATTGTAGAATACACCCTCGAGGTGACTGAAGATTGAATGTTGGAATTTACGGAGCATCCGGATATGTTGGAGGTGAACTGTTACGTCTACTCCTACAACACCCAAAAGTCACAGTTTCAGCAGTAACCTCAAACACTTATGCTGGAGAATACGTTTTCCGTGTACATCCAAACCTGAGAGGAGAGACGAACCTAAAGTTTGAGAAACCAGACATCTCAAGCCTAACCGATAAATGCGATATCATCTTTCTATCAACACCTCACGGAGTATCATCAACTATAGTGCCTGAAATATATGACAGTGGAGTCAAAATAATCGATATGAGCGCCGACTTCCGCCTTAAAAATGCTGATGACTACCCTAAATGGTACGGCTGGAGCCATAGAAGCCCTGAGCTTCTAGAGAAGGCAGTCTACGGCCTCCCTGAACTCCACAGAGACGACATCAGAAGAGCTAATCTTGTAGCCTGCCCCGGATGCATGGCTGCAAGCGCTATATTAGCCCTCGCACCTATAATCCAAACAGGCAAAGTTGAGAAGAATCATATAATTGTAGATACGAAGGTTGGCTCCTCAGGTGCAGGTTCAAAACCTACACTCTCATCCCACCATTCAGAGCATTATAGCGTTGTAAGACCCTACAAGCCCGTCGGTCACCGCCACACAGCAGAGATAGAACAGGAGCTAAGCGCAATAATAAAAGATGAAGTGAAGATTTCACTCTCAGCGCACTCTGTAAACATGGTTAGAGGAATCCTTGCAACATGCCACGTCTTCCTCACCGAACCCATAAACCCAGTTGATGTCTGGCGAATATACAGAGGATCTTATGGAGATGAACCATTCATAAGGCTTGTCAGAGATAGAAGAGGGGTCTTCAGATATCCAGACCCAAAGATAGTCACCGGAACAAATTATTGTGACATAGGTTTTGAAGTGGACAGGAACACAAATAGACTTGTAGTGTTATCTGCAATAGACAACTTGATGAAAGGAGCGGCAGGAACAGCTGTTCAAGACATGAATTTGATGCTCGGCTTCGATGAAAGTGAGGGATTAAAAGGTATAGGTCTCCATCCGGTGTAAACCATGATAGTCCTAAAGATAGGCGGAGACATATTTGAGAAGGGATTAAACAGAGAATTATCAGAAGACATACTGAGGACACTTAAAGAGCAGAAGATGATTATAGTTCATGGAGGAGGAGATGAAGTAACAAGGATCGCCGAGAAACTAGGCAAGAAACAGGTCTTCATAACGTCTCCAAGCGGGATAAGAAGCAGATACACCGATAAAGAGACCGTCCAGATATATGTGATGGTGATGAGTGGAAGAGTGAATAAGAGCATAGTACTCTGGCTTCTCCGACACGGCATCCCAGCAGTTGGACTCTCAGGACTAGACGCTGCCATAATAGAAGCCAGAAGAAAGAAACGCCTAATAATCATTGATGAGAGAGGAAGAAAGCGGATAATAGAGGGAGGATATACCGGTAAGATTAACAGGGTCAACACCGACGTATTAAAGTTGCTGGTAGATGCAGGCTTTATCCCTGTAATAGCACCAGCAGCCATCAGCGAAGAATATGAACTCTTAAACGTTGACAGTGACAGAGCAGCTGCGCATATAGCTGGAGCAGTTAAAGCCGACGCCGTCATATTCCTAACAGACGTAGAAGGAATAATGTTTAAAGGAGAATATTTAAAGAGGCTCACCCTAAAGGAGGCCGAAGAAGTTCTTAGGAGAGTGGGAGCTGGAATGGACAAGAAGGTTCTAGCCTCAATCGAAGCATTAAAAGCTGGAGTTAAAGAGGCCATAATATCCTCCGGCTTTATTGAGGAACCTATAAGCAAAGCCCTGAATCATGAAGCTGGAACGGTGATAACATCTGAATGATCCTAATAGAATCATAGAGGTTGAAGATTCACATCTCGCAAACGTATACAAGAAGCTTCCAGTATGCATAAGCAGAGGAAGAGGAGCACTACTATACAGTCTAGATGGAAAAGAGTACATAGATTGCATGGGCGGCTACGGGGTTAGCCTTGTCGGACACTGCCATCCAAAGATAGTACAGGCTATAAAGGAACAATGTGAAAGGCTACTGAGCTGTCACAGCTCCCTCTACAACGACAAGAGAGCTGAACTTATAGAGAAATTGATAAGAATCCTCCCGAAGGGCTTAACAAGAATGTTTCTATCAAACAGCGGAGCCGAAGCCATAGAATGCGCCATAAAGATCGCTGTAAAATACACGGGCAAAAACGAATTTATCTCCATGATTAGGGGATATCATGGGAAGACTCTCGGAGCATTATCCGCCACCTGGAACCCAAAGTACAGAGACCCCTTCAAATCAATTCTAGTACCCTCCTTCAAGTTTACTCCCTTCGGAAGGATTGACAGGGCTGAAGATGCAGTCACAGATAAAACAGCAGCCATAATCATTGAACCAATACAGGGAGAGGGAGGAGTGCATCTCCCACCAGACGACTTCCTCAAAGAGATTAGGAGATTATGCGATGAGAGGGGCATACTCCTAATAATGGATGAGATCCAGACGGGTCTAGGTAGAACAGGCAAGATGTGGGCTTCGGAGCATTGGAATGTTAAACCAGACATAATATGTATCTCGAAGGCTCTTGCCTCAGGCATACCCATCGGCGTCACCGCAGCAAGAGAGGACATTATGAATTCACTTTCAATTGGAGAGCACACATCAACGTTCAGTGGAAACCCAATAGCCTGCGCGGCAGCATCAGCAACAATCGATGTAATATTGGAGGAGAAACTGGTTGAAAGAGCAAGAAACATAGGTGAATACTTTAAGAGGTTACTACTGAAATTACAGGACAAACATCCAATCATAAGGGATGTTCGAGGCTTAGGATTGATGATCGGTCTAGAATTCAGATTCAGTATTCATAACATTCTTTCCGAGGCTTTAAGAAGCGGCGTACTTCTCCTCCATTCAGGAAGAAACATAATACGTTTTCTCCCCCCATTAGTCATCGAAAAGAAACACTTAGAGAATGTTGTAGATATATTAGATGGGATTCTAAGAAAAGAGGAGAGGAGAATAAAGACTGCAAGATGAAACCTACAGATTTACTTATTAGGATGCTTGAGATATACAGTCCAAGCGGTAGAGAAAGAGAGATCTCAACCTTTCTAAAAGATGTCTTGACAGATCTAGGCTTTAGCAATGTCCATGTTAACGAAGTAGGAAACGTATATGGGGAGGTTGGAACAGGTTCTCCTTCAATCCTCCTATGCGGCCACATGGACACCGTTCCAGGATGGATACCAGTAAAGATTGAAGATGGAAAGGTCTATGGTAGAGGATCTGTTGATGCAAAGTCCGCTCTAGCCGCCATGATATCAGCAGCAAACCTATTGAAGGATAGCTTAGAATTAGATGGAAGAATCATAGTTGCCGGCGTCGTAGGCGAAGAAAAAGATGCAAAGGGAATCTATAGATTATTACAGGAAAGAATGGAGGTAGACTATGCCATCTTCGGTGAACCAAGCGGAGCAGGAAACATAACATTCGCCTATAAAGGAAGAGTTGAATTCAAGATCTCTCTCACCACCATGAGCGGACATGTTGGAGCATACCCCATGCACTACAACGCAGTCGAGAAAGCCTATGAATTATGGATGGACTTGAAGAGAGCTTTGAATAGGAGCTCTCCTAACGGGATATTCTATTCTGTCACTCCATGCTTAACCAGCATGTTCGGTTACAGCAGTACAAGATCCATACCGGATAAATGCTTATTCACAGTTGATGTGAGATTACCTCCCACAAAGAGATGCTCAGACATAATATCTGAGACTATAAGGGTAACTGAGAAGTTTAGAAGATCCTCTGAAGAAGTAAATGTTAATTTGCAGGTGATCGATGCTGTTGAACCATTCGTGGCTGATAGAGAAACAATCATCATGAAGGCTTTAAAGAAAGCGATAAAGGAGATTCTCCATGTTACACCTAAACTTATCAGGAAGACCGGAACCGGGGACATGAACATATTCGGCTCTGAAAGAAAGGTGCCTGTCGCAACATATGGTCCCGGAAACTCTCGTCTCAGCCATACAATGAATGAGCATATCTCAATAGAAGAATATGAAAAGAGCATAATGGTTTATAGGAGAGCCTTAGAAGAAGCAATTTCTGAGCATCATAGACAAAAATCAAGATAATTTAATCTTTTTTAGCTTCATTTATTAATTATACCATATTATTTATTAGTTTGCGGTATAAAATGAAAATAGAATCGTGTTAGTGGTGAAACTAGTGGCGGAGAAATCGATAGGTGAAGAGATAAGGCAGCGGGTTCCAAGATTCATTGTAAACGCTATAATCATCATCTTTCTCTTCTTCCTATACCTGATAGTGCCCATCTCATTTATTGGAATAATCGTTCCAGGATTGAATATGAGCGGAGACTACTTAGCTAGACTTATAATAATCCTTGTCATAGTGATTTTTTTGGCTAGGACATTGCCTGATGCACTCTTCCTCGCAGATTTAGGCGTGGACCTCTTCCTTAAACATCTAGGCGTTATAAAAGAGGAGCGGCCGATAAAAAGGGCGGCGAGAGACGTAGTATATATAATCCTAGTCATACTCTTAGCAGCCGCAATCTTACCTCTCCTCTCATCCATGCCAAAAGATTTAAGGGCAAATTTCAGGACATTAACAAGTCTTATCACGTTAGGCCTCTTCCTAATATTAATCTATGATATAGGCAGGGTACTCTATGAACTCGTAGAGAAGAAGATTGAATCGTTTGCTAATTGGCTGGCTGAACAAGCCAACAAAGGGGAAGAGGGAAGAGAAGATGATTAACGTTGTACAGACAATCTTTATTCTCATCTACATCCTTACAGTGCTATTAGCAGCAACTGAGATGGTTCCACTTTCATTAGCTGCCTTAATAGGCGCCCTCCTAGCCATATGGTTCGGAATAAACTATGGAGTATTCACATATGAAGACGCCATAAAATTTATTGATATAAAGCTCATCGGCCTCCTTGTAGGCGTAATGATAGTTATAGAAGTCACGGAGAGAAGCGGACTATTCCATGTAGCAGCATTATACGCTATAAAGATTGCTAGAGGAGACCCTGTTAAACTCTTCTTTTCTATCTGTTTTGTTTCCGCTGCCGCTTCACTCTTTCTTAGCGACGTAACAGCCATACTATTAATAGCGGCCGCCGCTGGAACAATAGCCAGAATAATAAAGGTTGATCCTTCACCATATTTTATCTCAGCTGCGATAATGGTTAACCTTGGCGGAACAAGCACTTTAATAGGTTCAGTAAGCAATATGATCATAGGTATGGCATCCGGCTTAAGCTTCACAGACTTTATAAGCTACTTAACCCTTGGAGAGGTAGCTCTCTGGATATTAGTAAGCGTAACTTTATACTTCTATTATAAGCCTCGTCTCGGAGAGAAGAGAACCCCGCCGACCTATAATCCATGGGAAAGCGTAAAGGACAGAAAAGCAGTATACAAAGCATTCATCATTATGATCCTCTTCTTCACTTTACTCTTCATATATGATCGCTGGAACATTGGACCTGAAGCCGTAGCATTAGGAGTCGCCATATTAGCCTTAGCCGCTACAGGAGTTGATCCAGCTGAAGTATTTAAGAGACTAGACTGGGAAACGATATTTTTTATAGGAGGTTTCTTCTTTATTGTTGGTGGTGTGGAGAAAACGGGGCTCTTAGCCTTGCTCTCCCAAGAGATATTTAAGATAGCTGGAGGAAGCCAATTCAATGTGGTTATGCTTACCCTCTGGTCAAGCGGCCTCGTAAGCGCTGTAGTAAGCAACATTGCAGTAGCCCTGACATTCACCCCTATCATCCAAGGAATAAAAGGGTTAAATTCTCCAGCTGTGTGGTCAGCGTTAATATTTGGAACAAATCTTGGAGGCGCCGCAACCCCATTCAGCGGAACGGTCTGTATTATGACGTTGGGCGCATTAAAACATGAAGGCATCAACCTTAACCTTGCCGACTTCACCAAAGTAGGGGTTCTCACAACCTTTGTTGAATTAGCATTTTCAGCCTTATATTTAATAGTTAGATTTAGTCTGTGGAGTTGAAATTATGGGTAAGATCCTAGATTATATATTGTCTAAGAGAAAAAAGTCAATGGCGGAGTATGAAGAGAATAAAGAAGCCTTTGAGAAAGTGATGGGTAGACCATCAATCGAGATATCCGTCGAGCTTCCAGAAGGATGTGAAGGACAAAGAGAGGACTTCTTAAACCTAGAGAAGGAAGACGCATTTCTAAAGGATGTCGATAAACTCGTTAAGAAACATCTGAAAAAGAAAAAGAAGATGCATGATAAATTAAGGAAGGAATGAAGGAGAACTCAGACGAACAACTCCCCAACATCATCTTCCTAATTGACATAGAAGAGAGGAGAATTTTCACTGTCTACAGGGAACAGCATATGAGATACGCAACATCCCAAAGAACCCCTAAAATTTAATTGCGTCAAATTCAAATGGTAGATTGGCTGTTTAAGATGGAGGTTACTACGGCTATAAACGAGTATATGTACCTTGTCAAACAACCATTTAATCAGACGTTCACAGGAGTCACAGTAATCATTGGTGGAGACTCAGTAGGCATAGTTGACAGCGGCCTAAAGGAAACTCCGACAAGATATGTATTTCCACTTTTAAGGAGTCTAGGTAGAGAACCTGAAGAGATAGAATACGTCGTAAATACGCATTATGATTGGGATCATATTGAAGGGAATAGCATCTTCAAAAGAGAAGCCGGCGCCAAAATAGCAGCCCATGAATTGGACGCTGAAGATATAGGAGACGTAGACTTGAAACTGAAGGATGGAGACCTAATAAGACTTGGTAATCGAAGATTCACAGTGATCCATACACCTGGACATACACCTGGAAGCATCTGCCTATATGATCAAGATACCCGCATACTAATAACTGGAGATTCTGTTCAGGGATCCGGCTCCAGAGACGGTTTAATACTTATTAGAACCGGTAAAGAGCAATATATTAATTCGATGAAGAAGCTGCTGAAGCTTGAAGTCTCATTGATTGTTATGGATCATCCTTATATGCCGTTTGGAGAGGCCGTTCTCTCCAGCAGCAAAGCAAAAGAGATGATACTTAAGAGCATCAAGGCTGCTGAGAAGATATAATCCTTCACCGAGCTGAAGAAAACATTTTTATCAGCATACCTGATCATAAAGGCCTTATCCTTCAAGTTCCTCAAGTATGTTAAGAAGATTTCTCAGCCTATGAATTTCGTAGTCAGGTCTTATAGATTCATCCTTAATCTCTCTTCTCTCCCCCCTATTTAACCAGACGGATATCATCCCCATAGCCTTCGCGCCTTTAACGTCGGTTTCAAGGAGATCTCCTACGTGTAGGGCTTCCTTCGGAGCTACATTTAATCCCTTCACAGCTTTCTCAAACATTACCCTGTGAGGCTTGTTATATCCGGTTTCATCAGAGAAAACTGTGACCTTAAAATATTTCAGGATTCCCTTTCTCCTCAGAATCTCTCTAAGAACCGCTCCAGGCGTCATTCCAGTGTCACATATTATTCCTAAAGCATACTTGTGGCTTAGGGATTTGATAACGGTCTCCGCATCTTCAGTCAATGATGGAGGATTCGATACAGCCGTAACCTTAAATTTCTCTATAACATCCATCTTTAAGCGTCTCGGTATATGGACTCCAAGTTTCTCTAGGATATAGTTCACCCGCTCCTCAATTGATACATACCTATAATTCTCCATTTTAGATTTGATATGAGAGTAGTTATGTGACAGATGATATGCCTCTACAATCTTTTCCATGTCTACCTTAACCTCTGCCTCACTTAATATTTTAGCTAGGTATCGGGTTCTAGGCTCTACATAGCTTATATCCGCAAGAAGGGTATTCCAGACATCGAAGGTTACAGCCCTTATCATAGCACTAAAACCTACAATTGCAGAGTATATTCTCTACCTTTCAAGTACGAACGCCTTCTTAGTTATCGGCCGCTCCCTTACTTCATGGATAAGCATCTCCATCCTTTTTCCCACTCCTACAACGTAGATCCTCTCCAGCTCTTCTAGGGCCCTCTGCAGCTTCGTACTTCTCTCAGCGTATATCGTGAATAATGGTTCACCCTTCTTAACCGGATCACCTATCTTTTTGTGGAGAAGTATACCTGCTGCTTTATCCCTCGGCGAACCTGCAAGCCTCGCCAATTCAACCAGAGAGTGATTATCCATCCATAACAGGAAGCCTTCCCTGTCAGAGTGAAAGGTGAATCTTTTATCTCCAACCGGCAGATCTTCGGGTCTTATATTGTAATCGCCGCCCTGCGCTTCAATTATCTCCCTTAGCTTCTCAAAGGCCTTTCCCGACTTCAAGACTTCCATAGCAATCTCTTTTCCACGATCCCTTCCACTCATCTCTATCAATATTCCAGCTATATCTGTAGCTTTATCTATAAGGTCTAAAACCTCTTCTTTACCCATGAGAACCTTTAATGCTTCTCTAGCCTCCAATGATGGGCCTATCGCATATCCAACTGGCTGTTCACCATATGTAAGGGCACACTGAACCTTTATGTTTAAGCGTCTACCTAACTCGATGAAGTCCTTTGCAAGGAGCTCTCCATCCCCAATAGTCTTAACTTTTGTTCCCCTTCCACATGGGATATCTATCACCAGCAGATCTGCACCTACAGCCTTCTTTTTACTCATAATCGACGGTAGAAGTAGCGGATCTATAGAGAGAGGGTTCTCAACCCTTACGAAGATATCATCTGCAGGAGCCAGGTAGAGGGATCCGCCCCACACTATGCATCCATTCGTCTTCTCAACCACCTCTCTCATCTCATCTATGTTAAGGTTTACTGGCATGAGAACCTCAGCTCTATCTGCTGTGCCAGCCGCGGACGTTATGGCTCTTGATGATGATTTCGGTATCGTTAAGCCTGACGCAGCTATTATTGGAACTACCAGTAACGTTGTCTTGTCTCCCGGTACTCCCCCAATAGAATGCTTATCAACCACCAGTTTCCCTTTCAGATTCAATGTGTTTCCGGTCTTCACCATAGCCATGGAAAGACTTGTAGCTTCATCCAAATCTAAACCGAGCATGTGGAGAGCAGTCACAAACGACGCTATCTCTATCTCGCTCAGGTTCCCCTTAACCATATCCTTAACTATTTCGTATATTTCATCGTAGGTTAGCTTCCTTCCACTCAGCTTATTCCTTATGAAGTATACGGATGTAGGAAACGGTGATATTTCAACATCGATGTATTCGCCTTCACTTAGTTTAAGCGTGTTCCTCACCTCTTCATAGACCCCTATCACACCCTCCTCTATGAGTTTGGTTGTGGTGTTCACGATAGCCGTTAACTCTCTTCCCTCACTCCTCAATCTGACTCTTCCGAGGCTTGAAACTCCAAGGTCCTCAGCATCACTCCTATTCAGCACAACTACAGATTTGCCACCTGCCTCTAAACCTAGAAACCTCACTTTAAGCCTCATTATAAACACTCATCCACCTTAATCGGTAGAAATATTTAAAGTGTAACGGTATATAAAAGGATAATAGGCTTAGAGGATCACCTTCATATGCTAGATTAAGTTTAGATCTACATGTTCCCCTCTGGATCGGAAAGGGATCGCCGTAGATAACTCGAACATTGAATAAAGTAGAGAGTATTCTTTGTTCATTTAATGTTTAGACACTATCTTCAAGTCTTTTATCAATATTGGAGGGGTGTATACTCCCGTAAAGGTCGCTCTTTTCTCCTCTCCAATATCGATTATGTTCTTTAATGCTGTAAACGAATTTCCGGATATCATCGTCTCCTTCAATGGAAACTTTACTTCTCCATTCTCTATATAGCTTGCCTGCTTCGCCAAGCCTGAGAAGTCTCCACTTTGAGGATTAACGTTTCCACTGAACCTGTTTATAACGATTCCCCGCTCTACATCCTGTATCAGATCTTCGAATTTTCCTCTTCCCTCCTCAACTATTAGGTTAGATATCGATACTGAAGGAGGGGTTGAGTAGTCGGATCTAGAGGCGTTCCCGGTTGATTCAACTCCCTCCTTATTTGCAGTATACGAGTCATATATGAAGGCTTTTAAGACTCCTTTATCGATTATCAATGTCCTCTGGCTTGGCACCCCTTCAGCATCGAATGGAAAGGAGTTTATTCCATTTGGAAGTAAACCATCATCTATTAAACTTAGATTTGAGGATGCAACTTCCCAGTTGATTCTGTCAGCCCATACGCTTCTACCCCTCTGCACATTATCGGCATTTATACTGTTTATGACGGGTGTGAAGAGTATCTCTGCCGCAACGTCTGGACTTAACAATACTTCACCTTCGAAGGATTCTATACTTTTAGGATTCAAGGAAGCTAGAGCCTTCTTAGCTGCGAGTTCCCCAACTCTTCCTGGAGAGAAGCCCTTCAGTGTTCTTGAGATATCATATTCATAGGCGAAGCTTGATGCTGAACCATTCTCTCTTGCTATGCAGACTAGGAAGAATGATATCGCCGTCCCCCTCTCCCTTAGGCTTATTCCATGCGAGTTTGCTATTGCAACTTCAAATGTTGATGCTACAAGTTTTCCATCATCTATATGAACCCTCTTATCAACCTCTTCAACAGCGTCACATGCCTCTATAACTAGACTTAGGAAATCCCCGCTTCCCAAAACTTCTATATCTTCATCGTATATTCCCGATGGTTTCCGATAACAACACTTTTTCGTTGGCAGTGATATCCATTCTGGATTACTGATTGAAGCATTAACTAGTCCCAGCGCTTCCTTACATAGCTTATCCACAGTTTCTTCTTTGAGAACCGACGTATGAGCGAAGCCGACCTTCTTATCTTTTATCAACCGTATGCCCAATCCCTGTCTAGTCTTTATCCTTTCACTTTGGATCTCCCCTCTCTCAAGAACTATCTCTACATTCTTTCTCCTCTGTACATAGGCTTCAGCTTCATCGAAGCCTACCTCCTCACATCTCTTCACAGTCTTTTCAGCTACACCTAACAGTTCCATCCTATCTACCTCCAACCAGTATATGAGTTCTTATACTTGGCCCACCTATCCCAACAAAGTTCACCTGTTCCTTTCCGCACATGCCGATGCTGAGGGTGAAGTCCCCTCCTACAGCCTCAACCTTCTGTAATACCTCAAACGCGTTTCCACTTATCGTAGCGCCTCTATAACTCTCCTTCAATTCTCCATTCTCTATTTTGATAGCCTCTTGAGTTCCGAACATGAATTCTCCATTGAAGTCTGCTTGTCCTCCTCCACCTCCCCTTAACAGGTATCCATCCCTTACGTCCTCTATCAGCTCCTCAAGAGTCTGATCTTTAGGGGCGATGTAAGTATTCCTCATCCTTATGATAGGGTCATACTCGAAGCTCCACGCCCTTGCATTTCCTGTAGGTTCAGTCTCAAACTGATATGCTGTCTCTCTTGAGTGGAGAAAATGCTTTACAGTTCCCTCCTCAATTATTACGGTCTTCTTCGTCTCTGTTCCTTCATCATCATACTTCATCGTTCCATAGCCTGAGGGCAAGGTTCCATCATCTATCAGGGTTATCATTTTAGAAGCTACTTTCTTCCCCATCTTATCCGCCAAGAAGCTACCTCCATGGATCAGATCTGCCTCTGCGCAGTGTCCAACAGCCTCATGGGCCAGCAGACCTACTATTCTATTTTCGAGTATTACATGATGGTATCCTCCTGGAACAACCCTTCTCGGAGCTATTCTACCGGCTCTCTCAGCAGCCTTTAACGCTGCTTTGAGGAGGGCATCTTCACTATAGACTTCTAAGCCTGCCTGGGCACCTATGCTTTCATATGTAGAAGCTAGATTTCCCTTCGCCCTTGCAATTACAAGAGCATTCCCGGAGCATCTAACTATTCTCTGGGTTATCCTTGCACCTTCTGAGCTTATAAAGGCTAAGTCATCATCAACTATGAGTAGACGTATAGAATCGGAGACTATCGATTTAGAGTAGGATCTAACATGTTCATCCACCTCTAATGCCAGTTCTAGGAGTTGGGTTAGGTCTTCTCTTCTCGGGTCCTTCTCCATCGGCGTCTCATAACTATCTATTTTAGGTTCTACCTCTACAAGTCTTACCTTCCTCTTCTTTTTAGTCTTTGATGCCTTAGCTAGTGATATTGCATCATTGATTGTATTCTCTATGTTCTCCTTATCTATCACTGTTGTAGATGAGAAACCCCAGCTTCCATCTATAAGAGTTCTAACGCAGACCCCGCTTATCATCCCTTTATCTAAATTCTCAACTTTCCCATCTTTAACTGTAACTGAGAATATCTGTCTTCTTTGATATCTCATCTCAGCATATTCAGCTTCGGTCTTCTCTAAATGTCTCGTTAACTCATCTAATATCATGGTTATGCCCAACTATAGATGGTAAGATAACGATATTTAAGAACTCTCCTTAGAATAATTCGTATATACTGTAGTTATCGCCTATAGGAGAACAATAGAGTTTAGCGGAGAAATAATAATTGATAAAGAGCTTTGGGCTTTTCAGTGATACATAAGTTTCTCTTCATATCTTCTCAGGTGTTCAGTGGCTTCGCTTATGTCCATAAAGAGCGAATCAACCCTTTCAACATCCTCAAGCGTAATCGTATCGCGTTTCATGAGCTTCGCGTTTTGAGCCGCTAGACTGAGCAATTGAACCGCGTATCTGAGGGATGTTTTAGAACCTATATCCTTGAGTCTCTCCAGAGCTTCCTCCTCCAGTTTTATGTTCTCCTCTTTGGATCTTATTCGGAGGATCTCCTTTATGCTTTCTGAATCATATTCATGGGTTGCAATTATCACTGAACGATCTATTAGGTCAAGTGGGAATCCCATCGGACTCTTAACGTCTGTTCCACGGATAGTGGTTATTCCCCTATTTGTAGCTAAGATTATTATTGGTACAAGCTCACTTTCCAATGCTCTTCCTAGAAAGCTGAAGGCTTCTAGATCTAGTAGGTGACTGTCATCTATAAAGAGCACTCCGGGATGGATATAGGCCTTTCCTTCGTCAACCATCTTCTTCACTTGTTCATCGACAGCCGCCCTTATCTCTGGATCTATCTCCTTAGATTCTGATCCACCGAAGAATAGGGAGAATAGGCCACCGCCCATTCTGCTCCTAGCGTTGATCTCATCCATATCCGCTAGGGTAAGCATATACACGAATTCCTTTTCTTTTAGAACCTCTCCTGACGGCCTAGGAACCTTCTGTCTAGTGTCAACATCATACGTTTTTCCCTTTGCGCTTTCCAGACTTAAACCTAGATTTGCAACTCTTCCGGTCTCAGCGTCTATTTGAATCACACTTCCAACAGTTATTCCCTGCTGTATTATCTGCTGGGCTATTGAAGAACCAGCTTCAATAGTCTTTTCCTGCTGCGTAGTTTTTAATGTTATCCTTACACTCTCCGGAACTTTCTGGTATGGATTGTATGGGTGGGGAGCTGTCCTGATATCTATATCAGTAACTTCACCCTCGTAGACTTTTCTCATCTCATGTATCTCGACACCGATACATTTCCTGATGGCTTCAATTAATATCTCAGTCTTTTTTCTTTCACTGCTGTATATTTCACTTCCACTCATCTGTATGAACGGTACGTTTGGTCCAAGCTCCTTTGAGATTGCAACAGCTATCGCTGTTTTTCCTGTTCCAGGAGGGCCTGCCAGAATAACGGTTTTGCCGCTGAGCTTTCCCTCCTTTATCATTTGAACAACTAGTCCAGCTGCTTCTCTGGCCCTTTCCTGACCTACCATTCCATCCTTAACTTTCACAGCCTTTAGATTCTCATCTAACCCTAAACCTTTGATGTGAGTGTGAGCTCCTATACGCTCAAATCTACGGGCTTCTGTGGACACCTCCCTAATTTCTGCCATAAGAAACCTCCAAGCGACGAGATTGTTTAATTATTAAAAAGAAGAGAGCCTTTAGAATTCTGTGGATTCGCTTTCTTCTCCGCCTTTCTCAGATTCCCCTGTCTTCTCCTCTTCCTTCGGTTTGGAAGCGGCTATTACATCATCTATCCTTAGGATCATTGATGCTGCCTCAGCCGCTGATTTTATCGCCTGCTCCTTGACGCTCAATGGTTCAATGACTCCTTTCTCGTACATGTCAACGACTTTCCCGGTGAATACGTCGACTCCCATCACATGGCCGCCTTCCTTCTCATGGCTTGCCCTGAGCTCCACCATGATATCTATAGGCTCAAGCCCTGCATTTTCAGCTAATGTCTTAGGAATGACTTCTATCGCATCTGAGAAGGCTTCAATCGCCAGCTGCTCCCGCCCTCCAATCTTTGCTGCGTAATCTCTGATTTCCTTCGCTACTTCAGCTTCAGCTGCTCCTCCTCCCGCAAGCACCTTGTTCTTTTGAATTACATCCGCTATTACTGAGAGAGCATCATGCATAGCTCTTTCAGCTTCGTCAACCATCCTCTCCAGGCCAGCCCTTATCAAGATTGAAACTGACCTTGGATCCTTGCATCCCTGTATGAAGACCATCTTGTCATCCCCTACCTTCCTCTCCTCCACCAGCTCTGCATAGCCTAGATCCTCTGGTTTTAGATCATCTAGGTTTGTCACTATTCTTCCACCTGTGGCTCTTGAGAGTTTCTCCATGTCTGACTCCTTTGCTCTTCTAACAGCCAGTATCCCCTCTTTCGCTAGGAAGTGCTGAGCCATATCATCTATTCCCTTCTGGCAGATCACAACGTTTGCTCCGACCTTCTTAATCTTATCAACCATCTCCCTAAGTATCTGCGTCTCTTGATCTAGGAACGCCTTCATCTGGGATGGATCTCTTATCCTGATCTCTGCGCTGAACTCTGTCTTTTCAACTTCTAATGGAGCATTGATCAATGCTATCTTTGCATTCTCTATTCTCTTAGGCATTCCAGCATGAACAACTTCTTTGTCTAAGATTATACCTCTAACAAGCTCCGTGTCTAGAAGGCTCTTTCCTTCCTTCTTAATTATTTGGATGTTGTCGATGTCAGCAACCCATCGGTCTCCTCTCTTCTCAGCTATCTGTTTAACGGCATCTATCGCTATCTCCGCAAGATGCTCCCTTGCATTCCCCACAGCCTTACTTCCCATCGATGTTATGGCCACTTTCTTTAGGGTTTCCCTGTCATCCAAGTCCACTGTTTTGCTGATTCTATCAAGTACTTCCATCGCTTTCTGCGTGGCTTTTCTGTATCCGCTGACTATCACTGTTGGATGGATGTTCTGGTCAAGTAGATCCTCCGCCTTCTTTAGTAGTTCTCCAGCTATTACAACGGCCGTTGTCGTTCCATCCCCGACCATGTCATCCTGTGTCTTGGCAACCTCAACCATCATCTTAGCAGCTGGATGCTCAACATCTATCTCGTCAAGTATTGTTGCTCCGTCATTCGTTATTGTTATGTCGCCGAGGCTGTCGATTAGCATCTTATCCATTCCTCTTGGACCTAACGTTGACCTGATGGATTCAGCTATTATCCTAGCAGCCATTATGTTATTCCTTTGAGCCTCTCGACCTCTACTTCTGGATGTTCCTTCCTTCAGAATTATTACAGGCTGCCCAGCTTGAGTTGCTAAATACGCGATATTAATATCTTCCTCC
>WAQA01000045.1 GCA_015520475.1 Candidatus Bathyarchaeota archaeon
AAGACTCCTCTTTAATCTATTCTTCCTATCTTCCTTAAAAGTTTCTGTTAAAAATGTAATCTGATTTTAAGTGGTGGTTCTAGATTCTATGAGTGGTAATCTCCACATATGAACTGTTAAAGTTTTGACGTTTCTCTCTTCAATGTTGGATTGCCAGCAAGTTTCTCTGGAGGCCATGCTCTATGATTCAGGGTCGATTATAAGCCCTGTTCTGGACGTATAACCTTTTAATATCAGCACTGAAGTAACACTTTTAGAATTTCAGTATGACCTCATAGAGCATAAAATCTAAGTTTTCTGGGCATTCTTATGTCTATATATTAAGAGTTGAATGGTTTAACTACTTTCTAGGTTATTCGAAGAAGGTTTTTGCTTCGTTGTAAAGTTCAATGTCGACGCTTTTCATCTTCTCGAGGGCCTTTGATAATGGAACGGTTACTATCTTGCATGATCTCAATGCAACCATAACTCCGAATCTACCCTCTTTAACTAGGTCGACGGCTGCTATTCCATATCTGGTTGCCATCAGCCTGTCGAAGGCTGTTGGAGGGCCTCCTCTTATTATATGAGCTGGTGTTATCGCTCTGGTTTCAACTCCCGCCTTCCCTATCTCCTTAGCTAGGAACTCACCTATTCCTCCAAGCCTTACATGGCCGAACTGATCAACCGATGAATCCTTTGTTATTGGTCCTTTGTAATCGGCTATTAGGGCTCCTTCAGCCACAACTATGATTATGGGTTTCTGTCCAGCCTCTATCTTTCTCTTAACAAAGTTTATTACGTCCTCTATCTTGAATGGTTCTTCCGGTATTAGTATTAAGTCGGCTCCCGCAGCTAACCCGGAATGTAGAGCTATCCATCCGGCGTGGCGGCCCATTATCTCAACAACTATTACTCTGTCATGTGACTCTGCCATGTCTCTCAGTTTCTCTATGATCTCCATGGCCGAGTTGACGGCTGTGTCAAATCCTATCGTTGCATCTGTCTCTGAAACGTCATTATCTATTGTTTTTGGTATCCCTATAATATTCAGTCCTCTCTCGCTTAATGCCTTCGCGACGCTTAATGTGTCATCTCCCCCTATAGCTATCAACGCGTCAAGACCGAGATCCTTGAAGTTTTTGATGACGCGTTCTATTCCATCCGGGGATTTCAGAGGGTTTGTTCTGGAGGTTTTAAGTATTGTTCCTCCCCTACCAACTATGTTCTTTACATCTTCGTACTTTAAGGCGACTGTTTCCTTGTTTAGCATGCCTGCCCATCCATGTCTTATTCCGATGACTTCGAAGCCGTATTTTTCACATCTCTTTACGACAGCTCTTATTGCAGCGTTTAGTCCCGGAGCATCTCCTCCGCCTGTTAAGACTCCAACTTTCACTCTTGCCCCTCCTACTCAACTTTAACTTGGAAATATTAAAGGGTTAATGTGGATTTTAACTTTTCCTTTTCTCCTTAAATAGTCTTCAGATATATGGAGTGAAAAATTTTTAAGGAATATACTGTTTAATGGCATTGTTGTGGAGGTCTATTTATGGTTAAATACATCTTTATAACTGGTGGTGTTTTAAGCTCTGTTGGTAAGGGTATTCTTACGTCGTCGATTGGGAAGATGCTTCAGGTTAGAGGCTTTAAGGTAACCGCGATAAAGATAGATCCATACGTGAATGTTGATGCTGGAACAATGAATCCCTATATTCATGGTGAAGTATACGTTACGGATGATGGGGGAGAAACCGATTTAGATCTAGGCTGGTACGAGAGATTCCTGAATATAAACCTCTCTAAGGAGAATAATATTACGACGGGTCAAGTTTATCAAACGGTTATTGAGCGGGAGAGGAGAGGAGATTTTCTCGGTAGATGCGTCCAGATAATTCCTCATGTAACTGATGAGATCAAACGTAGGATACGTTTAATAGCTGAAAAATCCGATGTTGATGCTGTTCTAACAGAGTGCGGTGGAACAGTTGGGGATATTGAGGGACAGCCCTTCCTTGAAGCTATCCGTCAGATGCGTTTGGAGGAGGGCTTCGAGAACACCCTATATGTTCATGTTGCCTTAGTTCCAATCCTGGATGTTACGGGTGAGATGAAGACTAAGCCGTTACAGCATAGCGTGAACGAGTTGAGGAGAATCGGTATACAACCAGACATCATAGTTGCGAGGTGTGGAAGGATGATAACCTCTGAGGCTCTCCAGAAGATAGCGTTGTTCGGAACGATACCTAAGGAGGCCGTCTTCTGCTCATACAATGTCTCTACAGTTTATAAGGTGCCTTTGATACTTGATGAGCAGGGTATGGGAGACTATATCTGTAAACGTTTAGGGCTTAAGGGTAGGAGGCCGCATTGGGAGAACTGGGAGAGGATAGTGAATTCTATTGAGAACCCGAAATATACCGTCCGTATAGCTCTGGTGGGTAAATATGCAGGTTTAGCTGATAGCTATGTAAGTATGAATGAGGCTCTAAGGCATAGTGGTGCTCAATGTAACACTCGGGTTTTAATAGACTACATTGAAGCTGAGACCCTGGAGGAGGATCCTGAAAAGGTTGAGGTTCTTAGAGGATATGACGGAATCTTCGTGCCATACGGTTTCGGCCCACGTGGAACTGAGGGAAAGATGAGAGCTATACGTTTTGCACGTGAGAATGACATTCCCTTCTTAGGGATATGCTATGGTTTCCAGTTGGCTGTTATAGAGTTTGCCCGTGGAGTCTGCGGTTTAGAGGATGCGAACAGTACAGAGATAGATGATGATACTCCGCATCCGGTTATATGCCTAATGCCCGAACAGAGAGGCGTTAAGTATAAGGGGGCTACTATGCGTCTAGGAGCTCATAGAATCATCATCGAGGAGGGTTCACTTGCATATAAACTCTACAAGTCCAAGGAGATTGTTGAGAGGCATCGTCACCGATGGGAGGTTAATCCTGAATACTGGAATATCCTTGAGGGTAATGGTCTGGTCTTCTCAGGTAAGAGTCCTGATGGTAGAAGAATGGAGATACTGGAGCTTCCAGATAAATTCTTCTTCTTTGCAACTCAGTTTCACGGTGAGTTTAAGAGTAGACCTGGAATGCCTGAACCTGAATATTACGGTTTCGTTAAAGCCTGTCTCGACAGGAAACTGGGCAAGGAGAAGCCGGATTTCTAATCTAGAAACCTCCTTGAGATAAACCTATATACTTAAGATGCATCTCTAAAGTGTGGTGATGATATGAGTAGTAGGAGGGCGAGGAGGAGGCGTAGGGAGGCCCCCATGCCTGCAACGGGAGCTGGGCTCCTAAGATTCTTTGAGGAGGATACCTCTGGGATTAGGGTCAGACCAGAAATAGTATTGGCATTAGCCATCTCATTAATCGCCATATGTATAATCGCTCAGATCTACATATGAATCTTTCAATGAGATATTTCAATCCGCTGAACAGAGTTCAGGTTAATAAATATTTCACTTCTATCCTCTCTACTTACAACTTGTGGGATTGGACGGGCGATTGTTGATCTTAGAACGATGGCTTTCGCATCTGAAAGCCATATTCCAGGAGGTTCCCTATTAACAGATACAAGTGTCCCCTCAAAACCGTATGATTGATCTAGAATCACCGATACTTTTCGTCCTATGTTCTTCTCAAGCATGTGAAAAACTGTTAGTGGAGGAGAATCCTCAGACATGAATACTCAATTAAATGTTAGCAACCAAAGATAAAACTTTAACCCTAAAAAGATAATATTATGCAATAGATCCCCATATATAATCCGCTCTATCTCTCCGGGGAAATCTTACTCTTTTCCTGAAAAAACGGAAACCTTTTTCTCTTTGATTTCTCAAGATAATGTAGATCTATAAGATTTAAGAGCGGAGAGAATCAGTTATCGAGCGCGACTATAAATGATCGATGGATCCATGGAAGAACATCTAAATAAGATATCCGATAGATATTCTTCACTCTTCACTCTTCCATCTAATCGTGCCATACAGAAAAGCCTCATAATGACATGTCTAATGCTTGGTTTTTTATGGATCCTTCCCTTTCCTCTTTCATTTGCTAATGTTCTCTCTGGCTTGGCTATGGGATCACTCCTCTACATTGCAGCTTTAATATCAAATTTTATAGTTAGATATGCTGTGTTGAGGAATGATCCAATTCTAAACATGAGACGCTGTTCCTTCCTTTCGCTGCCCACCTGCATAATACTGGGTGTTTTTATAGCTCTGGCCAACTTCTCCTTCGCTTTAACTGGCAGTTTAGATTTATGGGTTAAGGTCTCTTCAGCTGGTTTCTTTTCAGCCTTGATGTTTAGATCCCTCATTTCATATGCCGTTTCATCATCTAATTATTCTAGAACTTTTATCTCAGCGTTGCTGCAGCCAGCGCTTCTCTTCGCTGTTTCTCTCTTAATAATGTACGGTTATGTCTTCAAACTATACCATATATATCCTTTTATCCTCTCCATCTTCCTTGTATTTATCAGCACTCTTATCTTCTCACGTTATATTGATATTTTAGGAAGGGAGAGGCTTGGTGTAGGCGCTCTCTCCCTATTCAAAGCCTTCCTTGTAAATTGGACTGAAGATATAAATGGGCCTCTAGAAGGTTTTCTAGAAGATATCGGTGAGGAACAAGATGTTAAAGTATCCCTCCTCTCATTTCTTGGGGTTAATGGCATGAAGGCTGTAATGGTGATTCCAGCTATCCATCCGGGTCCATTCAAGAATGTTGGGAGCAGTCCTCTGCCAGGCGAGATCCATAATGCTCTAAAAAGTAGATTTAAGTGTGTTGTCTCTGTTCCGCATGGAATATCCGGTCATGACCTTGATCTTCCCTCCCACATCCAGAATAGGAAGGTTCTACGTAGAATCTTAGAGTTATCAAGTCCTAACCAGGTTAATCCCTCAAGTCAAGCTTCTCCCTTCATACGTTCTAAGGTGGATATTGCAACTGCAAGCTGTCAGATCTTCGGGGAATGTGCATTGGTGACATTAACGGTCTCCCCTGAAACAATGGAGGATCTACCTAGGAGAGTAGATCAAATAATCAATCAGGAAGCGAGGAGGAATGGTTTAGCGGCTGCTCTAGTAATAGACTCGCATAACAGTATTCAGGGTCCATTTAATCTTGGAAGAGCGGTTAACTCATTGATTGAAGCTGCTTCTGGAGCGATAAAGTCGGCCGTTAAATGCTCAGTCCATCCATTAGAGGTTGGTGCAGCCGAGGTTAAACCGAAGGAGTTCACTGTGAGGGATGGGCTTGGACCAGGAGGTATAAGCGTAATATTAGTGAAGACTGGAAACCATAAAGTTGCCTACATAACTATCGATGGAAACAATATGGTTTCAGGCCTGCGTGAGAAGATACTTAATAGAATCAAGGGGTTAGGTGTGGATGATGGAGAGGTCATTACAACAGATACGCATGTAGTGAATGGTGTTGTAAAGATTGATAGGGGATACCATCCAGTTGGCGACATAATCGATCATGAAAAGCTGATAAAATATATTGAGAGAGCTGTCCTTAAGGCCCTAGAGAATGTTGAACCTGCAAGATCATTCTGGCATGTAGAGACTATACGTGGAGTAAAGGTTATAGGAGGCAAACGACTAAGCGAGTTATGTATCTTAACCGAGCATATAATAGGAAGAGTTAAGTTTGCAAGTGCTGTGATAATTCCTGTCTTAGCACTTATCTTTCTCCTCTTCCTCATAATATTCTGACCCGTCTGCTATCTTATGGGGAAAATTAAAATGGTTGGCTTGCTGAATTCTTCTAGTGAGGGCTGATGTCTCTGAGCAGTGAACATGTCAAGCTCATACCTTTGAGGCCGAATCCAGCTCTTCTAATGGATGATAATCGTGAGAGAACCCTCATAATTTCAGATTTACATATTGGATGGGAGATACCTCTTACACGTGAAGGCTTCCACGTGCCGTCTCAGACACCTAAACTTCTAAAGAAATTGAGTGTTATAATTGAGGAATGTAGACCTGACAGTCTTCTAATACTTGGCGATGTGAAGCATACAATTGCCAAGATGGAGCTTGAGGAGTGGCGTGATGTTCCAGACTTCTTCGACCAGATAAACAGTATTATACCGAGAATCAGGATTATCCGTGGAAATCATGATGGAAACCTAGAACCTCTATTACCTGAAGATGTAAATGTGGAGCCTGTTGGGATCATAATCTCAGATGTAGGCTTTATTCATGGGCATGCTTGGCCTCCAATCGAGATGCTTGGATGCAAAAGTATTGTGATGGGACATCTACATCCAGTTGTGGTCTTCAAGGATCCAACAGGCTTCAGGATAATAAGGCAGGTCTGGGTAATCTCTAGATGCGACGCTCCTAAGATGGCGTCTCATATTCTCAGAAGGTATAATGTGAAGGTTGATAGGGATCCAGAAGAGATTCTGAAGGAGAGATTCAATATAGAATTAAATATCTCTAGGGTTCTTGTGATGCCTTCGTTCAATCATTTCTTAGGTGGCCAGGCCGTAAACGTACGTGAAGTGGATGATGAAGATAAACGTAACTCTTTTATAGGTCCGATTCTCCGTTCCGGATGTGTAGATATGGATGAATCTGAAGTCTACATGCTTGACGGAACCTATCTGGGTAGGATACGTCAACTAAGGATGTTCAGTTGATAATCTCAAACACAAGAGATTCTCTTCCTTAGAGGAGGTATAGGCGTTTCTCTCATCGCCTATCTCAGATTTAATTCTCCAAGATCACATTATTGCAGCGTTCAGATATTAAGGCTCAAATCGCTTCTAAATTTTTATAGTATTCTTTGGTTTGAGCTTTGTAATGGCAGTTCATCTTCCAGATATGTATCTTCCCCTCTTCTCGATATCTTTAATTTTGTCAAGAACATTTAATGTTTCTTTCTCACCGACTATTTCACTGTAGCCTTTCATTATCGCTTCAAACGCTTCTTCAGCGTGACTATAATGGCTACTTTGGAGACATCTCCGCATGAGATGTAAATCGACTCCTCTCGCCTCCAGCTCCTTCGTCTGTTCGCTGAGGCCGAAATCTATTAAGACGATTCTATTATCAGATGTCAATATCATATTGGATGTTGTCAGATCTCCATGTATTATCCCGTTGCTGTGAAGTTTACCTATCAATCTACCTATCTCTCTGCATATGTTCTCCCTCTCTTTAGATGAGGCTTCCTCTAGAACCTCCTTAATTCTCCTTCCATGGATGTACTCCATCACTATCTCTTTCCTTGAAATGTCAATGAGAAGTATGATGGGGGTTGGAACGCCAGCCTCCTTAGCTCTGTGAATTATCTGTGCTTCATGTATTGTTCTGTACGTTCTTAACTCGTTATCCAATTCTGGTATCCGATACTTCTTGGCTAATCTTCTCTTTATTATGACTCTACGTCCGAATCTCTCCTCAAGGTATAGGTTGGCTTCTGCACCCTTCTTTATCAGCATTCACCCTCAACCCATGGGACATCTACTTCGTCCAGTCTCCACTTCAATTTAACATAACTTTTGCTTATGGGGGTTGTAATGTTACATTTGTAGGATAATATGCCGGTCCATGCAATCATAGCTCCATTATCCAATGCATACTCCTTTGGAACTTTACAGAATCTTGCGTTATGTTCCTCGGCGATCAGCCTGATCATCTCTTGAAGCCTCTTGTTAGCTGCGACGCCGCCAGTTAAGAGAACTTCGGTCTTCTCGGTATGGGCTAAAGCTCTCTCCGTAACTTCCGCAAGCATTGAGAACGCTACTTCTTGGAAGCTGAAGCATACGTCTTCGAGCTTATATCTTCCCTCTCTGAGGAGATTTATCGCTGCAGTCAATAAACCGCTAAAGGATAAGTCCATCCCTTTAACGAGGTATGGTAACGATATGTATCTTTCTCCTCGACTAGCGTACTCCTCAACTATTCTGCCTGGAGGTTTACCTTCTTCCATCTTCAAGCCAGCCTCTCTTGCGAAGACATCTAGGCAGTTTCCAACGGCTATGTCAAGTGTTTCACCGAATATTCTATATCGTCCAGCCTCGAAGGCTGAGACTATTGTGTTTCCACCGGAAACATAGAGCGTCACTGGATCCTCAGCTCTGTTGATAAGTTTTCCGATCTCTATATGAGCTACGCAATGGTTAACCCCGACGAGGGGAACATTCAGGTATGACGCTAAAGCCCTAGCAGCTGTAGCTCCTGTTCTGAGACAAGGCCCTAACCCAGGTCCCTGAGAGAAAGCTATGATGTCTATGTCCTTAGGTGTTACGCCAGCCTCTATGAATGCTCTCTGGATCACTTTCCCAGCTACATCTGCATGGTGTCTTGCAGCTTCACGTGGATGTATCCCTCCGCTCTCCGACTTATAAGCGTCTATTATATTTGCTAGTACTTCACCGTCGGAGGATACTATTCCAACGCTGAAGTCGTCGGCTGTACTTTCAATTCCAAGCGAGTACATGTAATTATCCTCTAACCTAGAACGGTCCATACAGCTATTTAATTCTCCTCTCCAACTTCCTCATGAAATCTAGGTTTTCCCTTAACTTCGTCATCGTCTTCCTCTCTGAGAAGTCCTCAAATGAAAGCCATACCTCTTCATGTCCCGTCTTCTTCAGTGACTTCAGCACATCAAGCCAGTCGACAAGTCCCTTATCTAAATCGCACCATACATGCCGCCACCTAACCCTTCCTTCATCTGAGACGCGTTGAAGCATGCAGTTCTTAACATGTAAATATGATAGGTACGGTCCCAAGAGTTCAAGTCCAAGCAACCAATCTTCATAACCTTCGATTATCATATTACCTGGATCGAAGATGACCCCGATATTTTCAGGTTCGAAGTTTGAGACTATCCTATATGCTGAGCTTGCACTTGGACATACAGATCCAGGATGAAGCTCAATGTTTATTTTAACTCCGTAATCTTTAGCGAGCGGTTCAATTTTTTCAATGCTCTCAAGTGCCTTGTTGAAGAGTTTATTATAGTTCTCCCTCCTATAATACCTCTGAATTCTAACTCTTATCTGTGGACAATCCATCAGATTAGCTGCTTTCATAGCCTTCTCTACTCCACAGACATCTTCAGGTGGAATATATGTTCCAAGAGCGATCACTTTAAGGTTGTTCGCTTCAGATAGTTCCTTAATGTTCTCTGCTTCGTCAAGCAGCCTCTTAAAGCTGATTGTTGCTTTATTTCCAGTATGGTAATCTATAACGTCTATTTTATTGGTCTCTGCCACACGCCATTCAATCCCGTCATATCCCAGTGAACCTAAAGCTTCAGCTACTTCACTTATGCTCAGGTCAGGAGTCATAACTGTGAATACTGAGTACTTAAGATTCAACCCCCACTATCCTCCGACGATTCTTATAGATGATTCCTTTATATATCTATGTTGAAGAGTGAAGATGCGTTCTCAGATGTCTCTTCAGCTACGGCTTCTATGCTGATCCCTTTTAGCTTTGCAACGGCGTGTAGGCTCCTGATTATGTCTGCAGGCTCAGCCTCGAAGCCTCTGTAATTGACTGGTGAATCCGTCTCTAACAGAAGATTTTCAATAGGGGTCTTCTGAATCACCCTTCTATGCTCCCTACTATACTCCGCTGCTGGCGTAGCAGAGACATAATATCCATGATCCAACAGCCTTTGGAGAGTGTTGTCTGGACCTGTGAACCAATGGAAAACAGCGTCTTTAACATCTTCTTCTATTACGAGGTTCAAGCAGTCGTTCCAGGCTCCCCTAGAATGTATGATGACTGGTTTATCATGTCTCTTAGCAATCTTTAGAAATGTGCGAAATAGGCTACGTTGCTTCGCCATCATTTCAGGGTTCTCTCTTACTTCCCTATACCAGTAGTCTAATCCAACCTCGCCTATGCCGACGGCACGGTTAACTTTTTCCTTGATAAACGCTACGGCCTTCTCAACTTGGCTGCGGCTGATCTCCCATGGATGAACTCCTAGGGCAGGATAAACCTTCAAGTCTCCCCAGCTTCGGCTGGAAACTTCCAGAACAAACCTGTTAGAATCATGGTTTGAACCAACCGCTATGATAGCCGCCACACCCGCCTCTGAGGCTCTCTGAAGAGAATTCTTTAAATCCTTAATGTCCTCAAGGTGTGCATGTGAATCTATAAGCCGTACCATACACCAACACTATCCCATTTTTACAGTTGCTTCTGCCCATCAGCTTATAGCTAAGGAACCTACATCCTCATAGAACTACAGAAAAGTATATCTCAAAGCAGTATTTAAGAATCTTTGCAATTCATCCTTGCATTGAGTATTCTGCGGAAAAACAAGATAAAAAGGGATGCTAATTAAAGAATAATGGGGGAGTGAATCTACATGAATATTATCGCTGGAGCTGACTTTCATGGAAGCGAAGCTGCATTTACAGAGTTCGCTTCAGAAGCCGAAGAGTTAGGAGCGGACGTTATAATCGTATGTGGGGACATTACGCATTTCGGATCAGCTCAGGAAGCAAGGGATATGCTTTCCATTCTTAGCGGGCTTAGAATACCATTACTCTTCATTCCTGGAAATTGTGATCCAAAATCGTTGATTGGGATGGATGTTGAGGGAGCTTACTGTATCCATGGAGAATATCGAGTATATGATGATACGATATTCTATGGTGTTGGAGGGAGTCCTATCACTCCATTCAACACTCCATTCGAGATGAGCGAAGATGAAATATACTCATTACTGAATAAAAGGAGTGATGTAATGGATATACATCGCTGGTTTATACTGGCTTCGCATTCTCCACCAAAAAATACTGAACTTGATAGGATATACTCTGGTGCACATGTTGGTAGTGAAAGCCTCAGGAGATTCATTGAGGAGAGGAGTCCTTCACTAGTCCTCTGCGGTCATGTTCATGAAGCACGTGGAATAGATAGAATTGGAGATACTATTATCGTCAATACAGGTTACGCAAAAGATGGGGAATACGTCTTCATATCATTGGATGAGGAGATAGAGGTTTATTTGAGAAAGATGTGAAGGACAATGTATCGAGGAAAATTCATTGGGGGACTGTGTTGATTATCTTGAACTTATTAGGTACCGTACTTCTCATTCTCCCCCATAATATCCAATGAAGGTTAATAATTTATATCTGATTTTATTCCTAAACATGTTGGTCTCCTCTTTGTGGAGGGTGGAGTATCGAATTCTCCTCCTGTAAAGAGATGATTATTCCCGTCTTCCCATCTATTGAGGGAGTGGGCCTCTATCTCTCTAATTAGATATGCTGGTCAGAAGATATGGCCGTCATATTTGGCTTCATGTTCTCAATGCCCATCTAGACGCTTCAATGTCTAAAAGATCCCAATTGGAATTCGTGGTTAATGGTAAAGTTTAAAAGTTTACTTCACAATTGTGTTTTTGCGAGGAATAAGCAGATGCCGTTCGAAAAGGGTGATTTCATACTAGTAGATTATACTGGCAGAGTCGTTGAGACAGGAGAGGTGTTTGAGACAACCATCGAGGAAGTTGCTAAGAAGGAGGGTATATACCGCGAAGGCGGCATCTATGAGCCTCGGCTCATAGTAATCGGGGAAGGATGGGTTCTTAAGGCCTTGGATGAGAGGCTCATGGAGCTCGAACTGAATAAGCCTGTTACAATCAAGATTCCTCCGGAGAAGGCTTTCGGAGAGAGGGATCCAAGCAAGGTTAGAATGTATCCTATAAGACGGTTAACGGCGAAGGGTATAACTCCGAGGATTGGAATGCGCGTGGAGGTTAACGGTAGACTGGCGACTATTAGGACTATAGGATCAGGTCGGGTTCAATTAGATTTTAATCCTCCATTAGCAGGTAAGACCTTGGCGTATGAGGTCATTGTAAGAAAGAAGATTGAGGATAAACTGGAGAAGATTAAGGCGTTGATTCATAGGAGACTACCGATGGTCGATATAGAGAGCTTCAAGATAAATTTAAGCGATGGCGAAGTTGTAATTGAGCTTCCTGAAGAAGCCTTCTACATTGAAGGGATACAAGTATCGAAGAGAGGGATATTCATGGATCTGCAGAGGTTCTTCCCGGAGGTGAAGACCGTTAAATTCCTTGAGGAGTACGTGAGGCCTGAAGCGGCTGGTGAGCAGCCTCCAAGAAAAGATGAAAAAGAGAAGGATGAGGAGAATAGGGAAGATGAGGAGAAGAATGAGGAGAAATGATCGCTGTAACCGGAGATAACGGGTTTATCTTCAAATTCGATGATGATAGATATTTCAGAATCAGCGGTCCATAAGAACCTCTTCCTTCACCTGTTAATTCGTTAAGGTTCTGTGTGTTCTCAAGCAATACTTGGGATCAGAGATATCTTCGGATGAAGGGCTTCACGTCGACAGGATATCTTAAGGATAGAGGATACTTATCTTCTGGATCCTCAAGTGGTCTGAACTCTAAGTATGACGGCTTTTCTGAGAGGTGTCTTATCCGGACAGGTAATGGCTTCTTCAACTCTTAATATCTTGCATCTGTCGTTTGGAAGCAGCCCTAATGGATGGCAGAGCTCGAAGTTTTCGCATTCTTCTCTTTCACAGTGGGATGGTTTGAATGTTATAATTGATCCTTCAATAGCCTCTTTAGATTTGATTGCTGCTTCAACCTCAGCCTCTACAACCTCTACAACCCTCATATCGGCTCCTGAAAGGATACAATGTAACGTTCTTTCACGCAACCTAACTATCCTATATATCCTTCCGCTCTCAAGGTTTTCTGAGCAGACTTTAACGTATCTGCAGTTTCTACATCTCTCAGCGGCTCCTCTATGGATGAATGTGAAGTTTTCCTTGGCCTGAGCGGAGCTTATAAGAGTTATTAAAACTTTCCTTTCGGCCTCCATAGACCGTTCTTTCCTCTTTATATAACCTCTGTGACTTCAGCTATTTCTCTTGCTGATTTATGTGTCAGTTTCTTCTCGTTTAAGATTGTGTATCTCTCTGGCCGTATCTCTGCTGCATGTACGAGCGCGTCAACTATTACTTCAGGCTCTACTCTTATGTCTTCAGCTCTTGTTGGAGCTCCAATGGTTTCTAGAATCATCCTAATATGCCTCCAGTCGATGCCGTGAAGATATGCCATCATTATGGTTCCGATGCCGCATTGCTCTCCATGCATGGCTGGCTTATCCGCTATGATGTCGAGGGCATGGCTGAAGAGATGTTCGGATCCGCTGCATGGCCTGCTTGTACCTGCGATTCCCATGGCTACGCCGCAGCTTACAAGGGCCTCTAAGACAACTCTGAGTCCCTCTTCCGAGCCCGGCTTGATTATCTGAGCGTTTTCAGCTACGTGTCGTGCGCTCATGAGGGCGAGGCTTGAAGTGTACTCTGCATAGTATTCATTTCTTCTGTCATGCGCCAGCTTCCAGTCCAATGTTGATGTGAACTTAGCGATTATGTCCCCGCAACCGCTTGCTAAGAACCGGAAGGGCGCCTGAATTATAATCTTCGTATCCGCAATAACTGCTATTGGTGAGTGGGCCATGATTGAGTATGGCCTATCTAAACCTTTAATAGAGGCGAATGGACTTGCCATTCCATCATGTGAAGCTGTTGTCGGAATGCTGATGAATGGTATTCCTAAACGTGCAGAGCATAACTTTGCTAAGTCTATTTTTGCTCCTCCTCCTATACCTATGACGACCTGAGGCTTACATCTTCTGATTTTCTCTTCTATGGCCTCTACATCGCTCATTGTTGCATCTCGAGAATTCACGATGACGTAGTTGGCTTCTATGTTTTCATGTTGGAGCAGCTCTACAGCTCTTTCACCTGCTATACTGAATGTTTGAGGCCCAGTTATTAGAAAGGCTGATTTTGAGAAGCCTAGTCTTCTGCAGACATCCCCGATTAGACTTAGAGTTTCATCTCCAACTATCACTTCTCTGGGTAGCTGCATGTAGTGGGGCCTAGTAGACAACATCTCTCAACTCATTTAAGAACTAGTCTACCCTTTAAAGATTTAAGGCTTCTCAGCATTTTCCTCCTTTATGGTAGAATGGATAATCCGAACGATTTAAATCTAACTTCTGCTATCTATTCTCTTGCTTTGACTTATCCCTTGGAAGGGTGTTATAGATCAGTAGAATTTTTGAGGGAAGAGGGTTGTACAGGAATATCGAGAACTATATTCACAGGGGAACGACAACTATAGGGGTTATTGTTAGGGACGGTGTTATCCTAGCATCTGATACACGTGTAACTATGGGTACTCTGGTAGCTCATAAGAGGGGAAAGAAAGTTTATAAGATAGCTGATCATCTAGCAATGACAATATCCGGTAACGTGGCTGATGCGCAACGTGCAGTTGAAGTGTTGAAGGCTAATGCAGGTCTCTATCGTCTAGAGAATAAGCGTCCTATGCCAGTTAAATCCGCCGCGAGGACGATAGCAAATCTCCTATTCTCCTATCGTTTAATGCCATACATAACTCAAATCCTAATCGGTGGATTGGATGATTCGGGCGCCCATATATACGCTTTAGATCCATTCGGAAGTTTAATGGAGGAGAAGTGTGTTGCGACAGGATCAGGTTCACCGATAGCTTATGGAGTTTTAGAAGATAAGTATAAGGAGGATATGACTGTGGATGAGGCCCTACCAATAGTCGTTCACGCACTTGTTTCCGCTATGAAGAGGGATGTTGCAAGTGGAGACGACTTCGACGTAGCCATAATCGATAAAGGAGGATATCGAGAACTGTCTGCAGAAGAGAAGAAGAGTATCCTTTAGGCGGTTACTATCACATTCACTAACTACTTCATCTAGAACTTGTAACGGGTGTAGTTGAGAAGTGGCTTCCATGAATAAGACAGAGATTCGGAGAACACTATTAGAGTATATACCGAAAGAGGCTGAGATAACAAGGATAGAATTTGAGGGGCCCTCCCTAGCAATCTACACCAAGAAGCCGGAGATACTCATAGAGCAGAGGCATATAGTTGCAGATATCGTTAATATGATCAGGAAGAGAATTGTTGTTCGTTCAGATCCGTCTGTCCGTCTATCCGAAGAGGAGAGTAAAAGGATAATCAAGGAGCTTGTTCCTAAAGAGGCTGAGATAACAAATATCAACTTCGATCCAAGTCTAGGAGAAGTTATAATAGAGGCTAAGAAGCCCGGATTAGTCATAGGGAAGAATGGAGCTGTCCTCCAGACTATAATTCAGCAGACCCGTTGGAGACCTAAGATTATACGGAGTCCTCCGATACCCTCTAAGATAATGGCCCATATAACATATTTTCTTCATTCAGAGAGTAAAGAGAGGGAGAGAATTCTTAGGACGACTGGTGAGAGAATATTCCGTCCTCTCATATATGGGCTTGGAGATGTACGGATCACCATGCTTGGAGGTGCACAGCAGGTTGGCCGATCAGCTATATTGCTTCAGACAAGGGAGAGCCAAGTTCTTCTGGACTGTGGAATAAACCCCGGCGCAATCAATCCTCTTGAGGCCTTTCCAAGATTGGATGTTACGCAGTTCGACTTGGACATGCTGGATGCTGTAATAATAAGTCATGCCCATCTTGATCACTGCGGTTTACTTCCTTTTCTTTACAAGTACGGATATGATGGGCCGACGTACTGTTCAGTTCCAACTTTAAGCCTTATGACTCTTCTCCAACTTGACTATCTGGATGTTCTTGCAAAGCAGGGTGTTACACCGCCGTATGATCAGAGAGATATACGGGAGACAGTTCTCCATACAATTCCTTTACGATATGGGGTTGTAACTGATATAGCCCCAGATATACGTTTGACTCTGCATAATGCAGGGCATATCCTCGGCTCCTCAATAATTCACTTGCATATTGGAGAGGGCCTCCACAATATCGTCTATACCGGGGACTATAAGTATGGAAAGACTCAGCTTCTTGAGTCGGCATCAACGGAATTTCCAAGGGTTGAAACTGTGATAACAGAGAGCACTTATGGGGGGCCGGGAGACATTATGCCCTCAAGAACAGAAGCGGAGGAGCAGCTCATAGCAACGATAAATAAGACTCTAGAGAGAGGTGGGAAAGTTCTGATTCCAGTGCAGGCTGTTGGTAGATCACAGGAGATAATGCTTGTCATTGACAAGTATATGAGACAGGGAAAACTGAAGGAGGTACCTGTCTTCATTGAAGGGATGTTATCAGATGCAACTGCAATTCATACGGCGCATCCGGAATATCTATCGAAGGAGGTTAGGAACAGCATTCTTCACGAGGGAGTTAATCCTTTCCAATCAGAATACTTTACGATAGTTGAGCATCCAAGTGCTAGGGAGGAGGTGATTGACGGCGGAGAATGTATTATAATGGCTACATCCGGCATGCTTGAGGGTGGACCTATAACTGAATACTTTAAGCATTTGGCTTCGGATCCACGTAATGCAGTGACGTTTGTGAGCTATCAGATTGAAGGAACCTTAGGCCGCAGATTACAGAAGGGCCTCAGAGAGGTGCAGATAATGAATAGTGATGGGAAGATAGAGGTTATAAAGGTTAATCTTACAGTGAAGACTATAGAGGGGTTCTCAGGCCATTCAGATAGGAGGCAGATCATAAGTTACATACGGAGAATCTCGCCGAAGCTTGAGAACGTAATAGTCTGTCATGGAGAAAAAGAGAAGTGTATGAGCATAGCCGAAGTATTACAGAAAAGATATAAACTTAATGTTCGTGTACCAAACCTTCTGGAGAGTGTGAGGCTTCGATGAATTTCTCTAAGCGAACCGTAAATTCTATTTCTTATCTTTCCTCCATATCTTGATTGAAGGAGGAGTTAAAACTATCCTTTCTTGACCTAACCGCGCGATGTCTCCTCCAATAGCCTCTATAAACTGGCATAGGATCTGAACAGCATCATATACTTCGTTGATGCTCTTCTGAGCCAACGGAGTAATCTTAACTATAAGTATATTTCCAGATCTAACTTCTCCTTTAATGGCTTCAACATCATCAAGGCTTCTAAGGGGTAGAGCCTTCAAATATATGGCTTCTTTATCTCTATTCCTCTTCTTATCTTCTGATGGGATGGTGTTGACTGCTTGATCACTCATGCCCGACGCTTCCTCTTTTAGAAGTTTATCCCTCCCAAAAATCTTATTAAGTACACGAATCATTTTTCTCCTCCCAGCCATTAAGAACTATCCTTTCCAGCTGGATGCGGTGAAGCCTCCCAAATAATTAACTCCCCTATAAACTATTCAAGCCTCAATTATATATCTTCGGTGAGAAAAACCCTTAACTTCAGTTACGGGATAAGTCACACTTAATCTTATACTTCATCTCTTATTCGCTTCTCAAGTTGCCTGTATCTAGTTCTCAGGAGATCTGAACAGGCCTTCAGAACATGGTGAGGGTTCGATGCGTTAAACGAGAATCTTCCATCTCCAGCTAATGGAGAGCATAAACTACATTACTTCAAGATATCTCCTTTATTAGATTCCATATTCTGTCGCTTACATGATGGATATTCACTGCAACCTTCCCCTTCTTTGTTTTCTTGAGATCCTCCGAGCTTAGTAAGGCTTGGCATATGGCTAATGGTTTATGATGTTTCTCGTCTATAACTAAGACGAGATCATCTTTTCTGAAGTTTCCAATGGTTCCTGTAACTCCCGGCGCCATTACGTCGGCGCCGTTGCAGATATGCGGTACAGCGCCCATATCAACTATGATCCTGGGAAGCATATTGAGGATTCTTTCTGAGATGAGTGATGGTAATAGGTTTTCTCCAGCCTCAATTAGGATGAGATCATTAAACCTGAATATCCTGATGCTTCCTGTTTCTATCACTTCTCCTTTAGGTTTAGGCTTGAATATGCTCTCATCATCAACATTTATCTTACTGCAGAACCTGCTAATGATCTTCTTTATCTCTCCCCTCTTGAGGAAGTGTCTCCTAACAACTTTATACATAAACTTATAATTCATGCGCAAGAAATATAAACTTATAACGGCTCTTAAATGGAAAATAGAATATACAAGTTAAAGGAGAAGCTAAGATATGGCTACACAAGTCTTAGAGGAAAGCCTTGGAAAGACGGTATTGATCAGGCTTAGGAGCGGTAAGAGTTTAAGAGGAAAACTTTTAGGCTTTGATCAACACTTAAACTTGGTGCTGGAGGAAGCTGAGGATCTAACGGATTCAGAGGACACTAAGAAGCTTGGATTGATAATTGTAAGAGGAGATAATGTTGTGATGATATCTCCGCCTCCGAGGTGATCTTGAGATGGGAAAGGGAACACCGTCATTCGGTAAACGTATGGGGAAAACGTTACATATCAGATGTAGGCGATGTGGCAGGAGATCCTATAATGTAAAGAAGAAGAGATGTGCTGCGTGTGGTTACGGTCAGTCAAAGAGGATTAGGCGGTACTCTTGGCAGACTAAAACCTTGAATAGGCAGAGGCTTATATGAGCCGCGGGATGGAACCAAAAGATTTTTTAAATTCGAAGGGAGGATAAAAGGGAGGAGCGAGGTTGAAGCATGGTTAGAAAAGCCCGTATAAGGCTGGCGAGTACAGACTATAAGAAGCTTGAGGAAGTATGTAGGGAGCTGAAGGCTATATCGGAGCGGACAGGCGTTAAGATGAAGGGGCCGATTCCGCTGCCAACTAAAAGGTTACGTGTGCCTGTGCGGAAGTCTCCATGTGGGGAGGGAACAGCTACATGGGATCGATGGGAGCTGAGAATCCATAAAAGACTGATCGATATAGATGCTGAAGAGAGGGTTATGAGGAGGATAATGAGGGTTAAGGTTCCTGAGGAAGTATTGATAAGTATAGAGCTTATATAAGCCGAAGTTAACCTGCAAAATACTTCTATACTCTCTTAACTTGAACTTTAAGTTTCTCCAATACTGGAAGTATCCTGTTTCTATCTGCTCCGCGAAGCCCTTTCCAGTCAATAAATGCATACTCTACTTTCTCTGCTGTTCTGTTTATAAGATGTAATATCATAGATTCATCCACGTATGGAGCAGCATATTTAGGGATTATATGACCGAAGGCTACAGGTCTCTCAACGGCTATTCTCGTAAATTTTCTGCTGTAATGCGGTCCTCCGATGCCTAACGCTGCTGCATCTCTTCTCTCATTGGCTATAGATGCTATGACGGCTGAGGAGACTGCCTCGGCTGCTTTCATGTTTCTCCATTGCCTAGGAGAGCTGCCTAGCTCAGCGAACATTGAAGGAACGTTAAGGGATGGCCCGTGATGCGTACATTCATATGAAACCTCAAATTTCAAATTCAATTCTTCCTTTAACTTCATCATCTCCAGTAACGCCGTCTTCATCATGCATGCTGGGGAGACTGAAACTTTCCTCGGTAAACCGCCGAATTCAGCTTCTCCGGTTAGGTTTCCTGGGGTATGGACGGATAACGTTGGAATCTCGCTTTTACTGCTATGTCTAGAGATGAAGATTACTGTCTCAACGTTATTGAAAGCCTCCGTTATGAACTGTGCATTTACTAGATCATCCTCAATAAAGACTAGTTTAGCATCGTGTTCCTTAATCCTCTTAAGATAGACTCTCCTCCCATGAAAGGTTTCCGCGGTCGGTTCAAAATTGTATATTTCGATTAGGCTCTGAGCTATATTCCTACTAGCTTCATCCTTTAATGAGGAAACTATCAGAATCATACTTCGATCCTTCAATGCGATCCTAACATCTAAGCAGTCACTGGCAAATATACCTTTCTATAAGATATATCAAATGGCTAAGGTTAGGCTTTAAATTGACATAGAATCCGCACTGCCCTAATATTAGCTGCGTATTGGATATTATGTAATGGAGTTGATGTATGGCTTATACGTGGTTCATTGGATGTGGCGATGAAAGATGTGGGGAGCCCTCTTAAATAGTATCTTGATGAAGGAATATGTAAGCAGTAAACTTTTTAAGTGTCCTTTCCCTTCGTCTCCTTTAAATGTTCCGTCGATACGTCGCCATATGGCGGAGACAATCATCTCATCGGTTAATCATCTCTTTGAGATGGGGAACGCCGATGAAGAGATAAAGATACATATGAGAGGTTACAATCATAATTTGAGAAAAGAGTAATGTGGGGATGAGATTTGGGGCTCGTATCATTCTTAAGGTCATGTGTAAGACTGTTAAGGCTCTCTAAGAAGCCTAGCGGAAGCGAGCTTAGCCTCTCAATAAAAGTATGCTTATTGGGAATATTGTTAATAGGGCTGATAGGTTTCATAATTAGACTTATCTCCTCCTTCACATTGAGTACTCTTGGAGGTTAATCTGTGGGAACCGAAAAGGAGGAAAGGCCTCAATCAACAGTCTTTGCTGTAAGAACAACGGTTGGTCAAGAGAGGAATGTAGCTAACCTTATAGCTTCAAGAGTTGAAGTTAATAATCTGCCGATAAGATCAATAATAGTTCCTGAGGTGCTTAAGGGCTACCTATTCATCGAAGCTGAAGCGCCACATCTCGTTGAAGAAGCAATTGCAGGAATAAAGCATGTTAGATCTAAAGTTCCAGGGATGATGTCTCTCTCGGAGGTTGAGAGATATATC
>WAQA01000046.1 GCA_015520475.1 Candidatus Bathyarchaeota archaeon
AGGCTGCTATGAGGGCTCTGAGGAGAATCATACCTGAAATCGACTTCGAAGAGGAGACGATTCCAGCCGAGGTTCTGAATAAGATATCGGTTACAATGAACGATTTCATGGAGGCCTTGAGGGAGGTTGAACCGTCAGCGATGAGGGAGGTTCTCGTCGAGGTTCCATCCGTAAAATGGGATGATATAGGAGGTTTGAAGGAGGTGAAGCTTGAACTTCAAGAGGCAGTTGAATGGCCACTAAAATACTCCGAGGTCTTCGAGCATATGGACGCTAGACCTCCAAAGGGCATCCTACTCTATGGACCTCCAGGAACAGGTAAGACCCTGCTGGCTAAAGCAGTTGCAAATGAGAGTGAAGCCAACTTCATAAGTATTAAGGGACCTGAAGTTCTCTCTAAATGGGTTGGAGAGTCAGAACGGGCTGTAAGAGAGGTCTTCAGAAAGGCTAAACAGGCAGCTCCAAGCATCATATTCTTCGATGAGATAGATGCGATAGCGCCCATGAGGGGATCAGGCGCAGGTGACTCCCACGTCACGGAGAGGGTGATAAGTCAGCTCTTAACAGAGATGGATGGATTGGAGGAGCTGCAGGGCGTAGTTGTTATAGCCGCAACCAACAGACCGGACATACTGGATCCAGCCCTGCTTAGGCCTGGAAGATTCGATAAGCTCCTCTATATTCCACCTCCAGATCTCGAGGCGAGAAAGGAGATACTTCGAATACATACAAGGAAGAAGCCATTAGCCGATGATGTGGATCTAGATGAGATTGCCAGGCGAACCGAAGGCTACACAGGCGCGGATCTAGAGGCTGTCTGTAACACCGCGGTTATGCTGGCGATACGGGAACATATAGCCAACAGTAAAGACGCTGAGGAGGCAAAGAGGAACGCTGGGAGATTGAAGGTTTACAGGAGACACTTCGAGGAGGCCTTGAGGAGGGTGAAACCTATCGCCAGCAAGGAACTTGAGATGTATGAGAGGATATCAAGGGATTTCGCTGAACGCGTAAAATAGGAGTATAACAGAAGATGTTCGACATCTTCTGGACCATACTCACATACATCTTCCTCCTCCTCTTTCTATGGCCACAGATCAAGCATAGAATGCTCCAGTCAGAAAGGCTTAAGCTGATAAGGAACATAGAAGAGAAGACCAACTCGAAAGTTGTAACATTGATTCATAGACAGGAGAGGATATCCCTATTTGGTATACCATTCTACCGCTATATCGACATTGAAGACTGTGAACAGATACTGAGGGCTATAAGGATGACACCTCCAGACAAGCCTATAACATTGATAGTTCATACGCCAGGTGGGCTTGTATTAGCTGCGACGCAGATAGCCCTAGCCCTGAAGAGCCACCCAGCCAAGAAGACCGTGATTATTCCGCATTACGCTATGAGCGGGGGAACCCTAATCGCATTATCAGCCGACGAGATTCAGATGGATCCACATGCCGTTCTAGGCCCGGTGGATCCGCAGCTCTCAGATCCAAAAGCAGGGGCTATACCGGCCGCATCGGTTGTGAAGGCCGTCAAATTGAAGGGTAGAGAAAGAGTTGATGATGAGACATTGATCAAGGCTGACGTCGCAGAGAAGGCGATTAAACAGCTTGAGGAGTTAATAGTTGAGCTTATAGCAGATAAGGTTGGAGTTGAAAGGGCGAGAGAGATAGCTGCTACACTCGCCAGTGGAAGATGGACCCATGACTATCCATTAACCCCCAAGAAGCTACAGGAGCTCGGTATACCAGTGAAGGTTGGAATACCGGAGGAGGTCTATTATCTGATGGATCTATATCCGCAGGCCGCACAGACAAAACCAAGTGTGGAGTATATCCCATCACCATACTACATACCCCAGAGGCCGCAGAGACAGACCGGCTGAAAGCAGAAATTCCACATTAACCGTCCATAAGATTGGCGGTTCCTCCCATACATGAAGTTATCCCCGGATCTTGTTAGGTTTCCCCCATTCACTTGAGCCATGGAATCCTCCACGGCTCATCCCAAGCCCTCCTTAGACGGGATCTTCCCGTGGAAGAGCGATAGGATGATGTGGAGTGGCCTATATGGGGTCTTATCTGGGCATTTGAATGTAGGATCGCCCCGTATTTGCTGGAGACTTTATGGATATTCTGATGGTATGGGATGGAGGTTCGGCTCAGCGAAGCCTACATCCCCATAATTGTAGAGGTGGGTTAGGGCTTCTATATCAAGGGATGAAGGATATATCCTATATCCGATGGTTGAGGAGTCATATGTTGGATACATCAGGTCGTCCGGGTCATCGCTATGCTTGAGGCCTAACGCATGCCCAAACTCATGTGCAGCTATATTGAAGGCGTCAGCCTCATCGAGAGGTTTACCCATAGCATTGTAGACAGCCATCTTTATATCAGCAGATTTGAAGGTCTCATTCTCATAGGTTTCAAGTCTAGTCATCCCTAGAACTGCGCCAGTCTTCTTCCTCAGTATTATCGTTATATCAGCTGTAACGCTTCTCCTTCCACCCTTACCTTTACCATGATTACTCGGTGGATCCGTTAGGAAGACGATTCCGAATGGAGGGGTGTCCCTTGGAGTACTGGATGGGACGCCGGATAGCTCCCTTAATCTATCCTGCCATGCATATACTGCCTCCTTAACTATGCTGATATATTTAGGGTCAACACCCTTCTTAGCGTCGATCATCACCGTTAATGGATCATGATTCCAGCATGCACCGGCATATTCAATGGTGTAGGTTTGGGCTTGGGTTTCTATTGGAGTGGCTGCAAGCAGAGATAGAACGAGTAGGCAGATTATAATCTTCCAGTTAACGGGTTTCTTCATATGCTTCGCTGAAGCCTATGCCTCCTACACTTTTAAGTTTTACCATTGAGGGCCGTCGGCTAAATATGGAATGCCACGTTATCTCATTCTTCAATCTTCTCTGTTGATGGCGGGGTCGTCTAGGCTGATCTGGAACTGAATGTTAAGGAGGGGGGATTCCGGAGTCATCCCTTCACATTTGGATTGTATGGTGCATCCGTAAGTTTTTCAGCTCCATCCCCACTGATTAGTACTGTATCCTCTATTCGCACTCCACCGAATCCAGGTATGTAGATTCCAGGTTCAATTGTTATCACGTCTCGGCTCTTAAGGGTCTCCATGCTCTTCTTGTTTAGGGTGGGGGGTTCATGTATCTCAAGTCCTACTCCATGGCCGAGTCCATGAACAAAGTATTCTCCATATCCCATCTCCTCAATGAATCTTCTGGATGCATAATCAACCTCGCTGCATCTGATTCCTTCCCTGGCATGTTTGATGGCTGTCCGCTGGGCTTCAGCTACAACCTTGAAGATCTCCATCTGCCTCCTTGAAGGTTCACCTAGAATTACCGTTCTGGTCATATCTGAGCAGTACCCCATATATTTAGCGCCTATATCTATCACGATGAACTCTCCCTTCCCTATCTTGTTATCTGTGCATCCTCCATGGGGATAGGCTGAACGTTTCCCTGAGGCCACTATGGTGTCGAATGCAACCCCATCAGAGCCTTCCCTCCTCATAGCATACTCTATCTCAGCTGCTAATTCACGCTCTTTCATCCCGGGCTTTATGGTTTCATAGGCCACCTTCATTCCCAGGCTGGTTAGCTCCGCAGCCCTCCTCATAAACCCTAATTCCTCGTCATCCTTGATTCTCCGCATGGACATGATCAATTTCGAAGCGGGCTTAACCTCCACATCTCCAAGTGAATCCTTAACCTTAATGTAGCTTGAAGCGTTCATGGAGTCGAACGCAACCATTCTAGGCTTGAGAGCTTTAATGTCCTTTAGGATCTCCGTTAAGATGTCTTCTCCAGAATCTATAACCTTCACCTCTGCAGCCTCAACAGAGTCCTTAGCAGCTTCATAATTAACTCTGTAAACGTATAGTATCTGTTCCCCATCCCTCGAGATTAAGAGGGTTGATCCGAAGAAGAAGCCTGTTAAATATCCAATGTTAACGCTGTTAGCTACGAGGTATATGTCCACCTCCTCATCCATAAGCCTCCTCCTTAAAGATTCAATTCTCAGGTCCAAGATGACCTCCTCCAGAGATAACCATACGATAAAACCCTTAATAATCTAGTAGGATCGTCCTCTTCACAGACAAGAGTGGAAGAAGAGAAAAATTAAAAAACAGGAGTGTGTCATGGGCATGTCAGCTGTTACCCCACGTTCTCCAGCCTGATTATCCTTCTCTTCTCAAGCCTCTTCAAAGCATCGAAGAACTCGCTCTTCTGCTTTCCATGAAGCCTCAGATGCTTCAGCATCTCACCGACCTGGGTACGCGGCATCCCATACCTATGCAGGTGACTTCGCAGATAATTCACCACAAGCCTCTCAACCTTACCGCACTTCCACGTTGTATTCCTGATGAGAATTGCTATAGCCTTTAATCTCCTCTGATTCTCCTCACTAGTTTTCCGAGCCATCTTCTACCCACATCTGAATAACCATGAGAAGCATTATTTATATCTATCCTTTCACCTCGATGATTGGCTGCGGATTCAACCCTGTCAACATAGGCTTCTAGACTGGACAGGCCAGTGACCTCCTCCCTACGCGTATGTGTGGGGCTTCCGCTAGCGTGGATGCTGAGGTGGTGGAGGCGTTGCCGAGGTTCCAGCGTTCACCCGGGGGCTTTACGCACATCAGCCACATCCGCTGGTTTGGGGCGGGTCACCCCGCCTTCTGGCTCGCCGAGGCATTTCCTCCCCGACTGCTACCCCATTCCCTTGGACTCATCGTTTCCACCCTTTCGGGCGACCTCTATCCAAGGGACTATCCAATACTGAAAACATAAGAC
>WAQA01000047.1 GCA_015520475.1 Candidatus Bathyarchaeota archaeon
CACTCAGCTATGGGAGACATTACATGTCTTCAGACGATAAGGAACGGAAGGAAAACGAGAAGATTCTAATCCTCTGCGTTGATAGAGACAATGATATAGGGAAGAAAGTTGGGATAAAGACCCCTTTGATCGGCAGAGACAGGAACATCGACGCCGCCATAAAACTGATCCTGAATGATCCTGAAGAGGCAGATGCAAACGCAATGTTCGAGGCTATAAGAATCTATGATAATATGAAGGGAAGCAGCTCAAACGAGGAGTATGAAATCGCTACAATAGCAGGATTAGAGATAGGCGGGGTCTCAGCTGATAGAAAAGTTGTTTCGGAACTCGTTGAGGTCCTAGGAAAGTTTAAGGCTAACAGCATAATACTTGTTACGGACGGATTTTCAGACGAGGATATTCTACCATTGATTCAATCGAGGGTTCCAGTGACCTCCATCAGAAGAGTCATCGTTAAGCATAGTGAAACAATAGAGCAGACAGCAGCCGTCTTCTGGAAATATTTGAGGATGCTTGTTGAGGATCCAAGATATTCAAGGATATTTCTAGGTTTACCTGGGATAATACTGCTACTCTTAGGTTTCCTCTTAACGATAAACCTGTCCTACCCGCAGATCTTCTATCCATTCGGACTCTCAACATACGCCTTGATCCTTTCAATGCTCGTTGTCGGCTCCTTCCTTCTAGTCAAGGGATACGGACTTGACAAGAAGATTGTAGGGTTCTATAGGTGGCTTTCACAGATATACCTGTACACTCTTCCACGGCTCCTCTCAGGCTTCTCCCTAATTACAGGCTTACTGCTGATTGGAATAGGATTCTTCCAGGCGTGGACGTACGTGGCCGGCGAGGTGATACCTCACCCTCCACCATCAGACATATCCATGTGGATCAAGTCTCTCCCAACGATACTTGGATACTTCATCTCCAAATCATTAACCCTATTCATAACTGGAGTATGCATAGTTTTAGGGGGGAGATCTCTCCGCCACCTCTTCGACCGCGACCCAAGATTCTGGAGAACATTGGCCTTCACAATAGTTCTAATATGGTTCTGGGAGATACTTAATGAAGCCTCATTAATACTGATAAATCCATCATTATCATCTGAGAGGCTGATAGCGGCGATCATAGGCGGCATAATAATAACGGTGATATCAGGGTTCGGAACACACATGTTAAGTAAGAGATATGAGAAATTCTTTTCTCCACAGAAAACAATAAAGAGTTGATGGCGGAGAGTATCCGGCGGGGTTAAACATCCGATGAGAGACAAGGTAGAAATAGCTGTGATAGGTGGAACGGGACTTGAAGGATTATTCAATGAGCTGAGAACAGTAGAGATTGAGACATCTTATGGGCAGCATTCAGATTTGATGGTTGGGGAGGTTAACGGTAAGAACGTCGCCTTCCTCCTCCGCCACGGAAGGAACCATAGCATTCCACCGCATAAAGTGAATTTCCGCGCTAATATAGATGCTCTTCGAAGGTTAGGTGTTAGAAGGATAATAGCCACAAACGCTGTAGGCGCCATAAACCTAACGTTCAAGCCAGGCGACCTTGTAGTTCCACATAACCTAATAGACTTCACTAAGCAGAGGCCATCAACATTCTTTGATGAAGCCCCAGTTACACATGTAGATTTCACCCAGCCATACTGCCCTGAAATCCGCAGCTTACTTGTGAAGGCCGCTTATAGACTGTATGGCGCGGTTAGGGAGAGGGCTATTTACATCTGCACTGAAGGGCCAAGATTTGAAACAGCAGCTGAAATATCAATGTTCAGGATTATTGGAGGGGATGTTGTGGGGATGACCGGTTTTCCAGAAGCCGTCTTAGCCCGTGAAGCAGAGATATGCTACGCATCAATCTGCTTCGTCTCCAATATGGCTGCAGGCGTCAAAGAGAGGCTGACAGCTAGGGAAGTTAAGGAGACATCTGAAGAGGCAATGCCTAAGATACGGAGGATCATAATGGAGACCGTTAAGGATATGCCTAGAGAGAGGAGATGTAGTTGCGGCTCATCACTTAAGGAAGCAAGAGTCTGATTGAGATGCTGAAGGCTATACTCTCGATATTAGGCGTCTACAAGATATATGAGAGATGGCTGTGGAACCAAGTTAAAGAGGGAGATAAACCGGAGCATATAGCGATAATCCTAGACGGTAATAGGAGATGGGCCTTAAACCGTTCGATGCATCCATGGATAGGGCATCATTACGGAGCAAAGAAAACCGAGGAACTGCTGAGATGGTGCTTAAAGGTCGGGGTTAAATCCATCACATTATACGCCTTCTCAACCGAGAACTTCAATCGTCCAGCCAAGGAAGTTGAAGAGTTAATGGCTATCTTCAAAGAGAAGCTTCAA
>WAQA01000048.1 GCA_015520475.1 Candidatus Bathyarchaeota archaeon
ATCAAAGGGAAAACCTTAAGCTACATCGCCCCAAAACACTCCATAAACAGGTTCATCCTAACCCTGAATTGACGCTCTCCTCGACTGAGGCTGGAAGATTCTTTGACGCTCACCCACTAAAGTAGGGGCTTCTCTCGCCACAACTGGACAGGTAAGACCTCAACCAGTTCTTCTCTACGCCGAGAGAAAACCTCATCTCCAATATTCAAGCCCCTTCCTCTTAGGGAGGGGTAGTTGACCATAAGGAGGATATGCTTCGCCTTAAAACCCGTCCCGGAAATCCATATCGGTGATGTTCAGGCTTGAGGTGGTTTGCCGCCGGCTTCCACACCTTTCATCCTTCAAAACGTGCCCGTTGACTGGGGCACTCCTCGTGGGAATCTGACCCTTAGCTGAGTCGGCTACGGGGGTCGCCCCACGAGCGATGTTGAGGCTTGCAACTCGGTCTCTATCTGCCTCATAACCGCACCTAACACATTTGAAGTAGACGTAGCCTTTCCAGTTCTCTTTACCTCTATGCCCACACCGTGGACAAGTCTGAGAAGTGTAGTTCGGCTTGATTTCCTTAACGACTATGCCATCTCTCTCTGCCACATGTTTAAGGCAATGTCTGAAGAGCCCATATGGGATGCGATTGGTTTTCCTTCGGCTCTTTTTACTCCATTCACCCTTACGTTTTCTGAGGTACCTGAGCCTTTCTACGGCGATATCAGCGTTGAACTCTTTAGCGAGTTTGACGATTTCGTTCGCTATCTGCCACATCCTCGTTCTAATATAGTTTCTCTGTCTTCCGCTGAGTCGTTTGAGCTTGAGCCCAGCTTTGCCTCTCGAAACCGTGTCTCGATACTTCTGAAGCTTCGCTCTTCTCTCCTCGAACCTAAACTGTTTGGTGGAAACATCTTGTCCAAAGTAGGTCTGCTTCAACACCTTATCTCCGCTGATTATGGATACAGCGATTTTGGAGCTGTTTATGTCTACACCCATCCAGTTCTGTCTTACGACGGGTTCAGGCATCTCCTTAGAGAGGACGGCGAGGAACCTGAGATCTCGTCTCATGATGATGCTCATTACCTTCCATCCGTCTCTAAGGTGTTCTTGAAGCCTCTGGTAAGCTCCGTCTTGGCTGATGGGAAGCCCTATCCTCTGGTGGTTTACACGGAGGCTGAGGACCGGATTACCTCGCTTGGTCTTCTTGAAGCTGAAGAGCCGACAGTCAAAGCGAACCACACACTTGTGCAGATTGCCGTTTGCAGTTTTTCTGATGCCCCAAGCATAGCTGGTTGCCTCTATAACGAGTTGGGAAGCTACATGGTGCTCGTCCATGAACAATCGATAGGTGGCTTCGTGGAGTTGCCCCCTGCTCCTAACGCCGTTAGAAGCTTTGAGGGCTTCCTCCACGATGCTAAAGAAGGTTTGATACGTTTCTCTAAGAAGTCTTTTCTTAGTTTTTGTAGGTTCAAGGATGTTGAGAACGAGACACTTCTGCATGTAGCCGACCCAAAGAAAAAATATATTTTGTCCTTTAAATAACTTAAATGGTCGCAATTCATCCCCGCCCTTACGGACGGGGCCTCCTTGCGACAGAGATTTTAGGTGAAGAAGGGTGAGAAGGATACTCTGCAGCCCATTACTTGTACTGATGGGATCCCCTGACGCCCAGATCATGTATGTTCCTATACAACCCACCTATAACCCGGCCTTGATAGGCTGGGAGGGCTCTGATGAGCCGTTCAGGTGACCGTGAAGGCGTCTCCAGGTTCATCACGCATCATCCAGGATAAGGGATCAGATAGAAAAGGAGCTTAACGAGCTCTACGAGAAGGGTTTTGGCGCTAAGCCCGGGGGCGTCGCCTTCTCCCCCTAGGAGGTTGAGCGCCTTCTGAACTTGATAAAGCTCGGGATGGGCGTCAGGAGACGTGAGATCTACCATGCAAGGAGGAGGCGGGGCGGAGGCTTGAGGCCGCTGAACCAGTGGGAAAAGCAAGCAATACTTTGCAATGAAAATTATAGATTCGAAGCATGCCTTAAGAGTAGTTTACGAGAAAAGGAAAGATTATTTGATCGGTATGGCTTATAAAATTAAGTATGATGATGAACCTGATGTCATCACTGTCATCCTGAAGGATAAAGGTAAACTTTCCCACGTGGAAGAGGTAGGAGACATATTAGTTCACTTTGACGAAGATGGGAAACCACTCTTCATGGAGATACTAAAAGCAAGTAGAATCGCCCCATTAATGGTAGAAAGCCTAGCTAAAAAGGAATTAACAGTCACCTAAACCCGCAATGACCCCACACGTTACATGCCAGTTGCATCTCTCCTTTTTTACCAGCTTAGCCAGAAAGCCCCTCACTTTATTGGAGGGGATGAATGGTGGAATCCCCCAACTTCAGTGGGGAGAGGAAGTCAAGCATCTAAAAATGTGGAGGCGATCCCTTGAGGCCTAAAGAAGTACAGAAACAAAGGGCAAATGCTTCATATTAAAGGGAAAGTTCATATAATCTTTAGACATAATCTGAGTTGAGGATGCGACTAATGGGCTTTGCTCAGGCGAGTTTTAGATTTCTCGGTGACTCGGAGAGTCTTGAGGGAGTCGCCCTAGTCGATAGTGGTGCATGGTACACTGTTATTGATGAGAGGCTAGCCGCAAGGATAGGTGTGAAGTATACTGGGTTAACCGTGACCTTGACATCCTTCTCTGGGCATAGGATTCCATGCCGCGAAGCCATATTGAAGGCCGTAACCATTGAGGGAAGGACGGCCCCATCAGAGATTGTGGCCGTATGTAAGATACCTAAACAGGTTAGGGAGCTCCTAGAGAAGCATGAAGTGAACAGCCAAGTTGTAATAGGCGTACACACACTTGAGAGACTAGGATACGCAATAGACACGGTCACATATAAACTGATCAAGTCACCTGGAATCCTCATGATCTGACTAAACACTCCTACTTTTGAACGTGTATCCCAACTTAGTAGGTGGATTAGACTTCATTCTGGAAATATGTAACGTGTTCATAACAGAAGAGGCTTACAGTGAAACTGCAGTTAGAGGAGAAGGGTTCCCAGACTCAGCACCAATCAAGGAAGCCGTGGAGACTCAAAAGCTTGTAGGCCCGAACCTAGACATCTTCCCGCTGGCGACGATTCCTAAACCTTAAGAGTGAAACAAGTGATTTCCCTAAAGCCCCCTGACTCCCTTTTAAGCCCTCCAGCCCACTGAGGGTGGAGGGAGGGGGCTGAGTACCTGCTGGTAAACGATGATAAGCTTGTACTTTCACAATCCGAAGACTGATGAAACTTTGATGGAGAATATGCGTCAAAAGGCTTTTATTAATGTACTACATTTAGTAGTACGGTGAAAAGTGGAGAAGGTTAAAGTTACAAGGAAATATCAAGTCACAATTCCAAAGGAGATCAGGGAGAGGATAGGAATAAAGATAGGGGATGAACTGCTTGTCAGCGAGGATGAACAGAGGATAATCTTGGAGAAGCCGGCGGATCTCGATGCGATAGCTGGGGCTTGGAGCCACATCGAAGATGCGGATAGCTTCATGAAAGATGTGAGGCGGCTGTGGAGAACATGGAGGCTGAAGTGATACTCGACACAGATGTGATAATAGACTACTTGAAGAGAAGACCGGATCCCACCGCAAGACAAATCTTTCAGCTAGTAAAGGAGGGAAAGATAACCGCCCATATGACATCTATAACGGTCTTCGAGCTAAGCCGCGGTGCAAGGCTTTCACCTCAACCTGAAAGGAGCATGAAAACCGTGAAGGTACTCCGAGACTTCATTAAGGTTCTTCCATTCGACGAAGAAGAAGCGGAGAGAGCGGCTGAGATCTGCGTCCAGCTAGAAGAGAGGGGAGAGCCGCTCGAGATACGTGACCTATTCATAGCCGCATCAGCAAGAACCCATGAGCTGACCTTGATCACACGGAACATAGCACACTTCAGCAGAATCCCGAATGTTAAAGTAGCCACTCCGAAAGATCTGCTGAAACAACTTTAACGATTCATCCCATTTTCATCTTCTCTTTTTTGTTTCGTCTGATTTTTGTGTTCTCGTTGCTTTGCTGTTTATGTGAGTGTCTGTGATATTCCCTCTAGTCTTGTTGAGAGCTGCTTGCATCTGTTCTTGTCGATCCATAATGGTGGAGCGTTAATCCATTCTGCTCCATCATGGCATAAAATTGTTATTCTAGCCTTTGTTCCGTAGTTCATCCTGTATATTCTGACCTAGAGGTTTACGTTTTTCCGAGATTCTGAACCCTCCACTAAGCTAGCTGTCGCCTTTACATTCAACATTCATTATGATGGCATCTCAACACTTCAACCCTGAATCTTCAAAGATCTATTGTATCCATAAGATTCTTCTATCGAGATCTGCTAAGTGAGAATTGAAGAAACACTTTGAGGCCTGCATGCAACGAATCTTATAACCATCATGCTTCCCGAAGCCTACCTTGAAGGCCTGCATGAGCTGTGAATCAGGGCATGACATCAAGGGGCTTAAGACTGTTAAAGTTATCTCTTTAGGGTTTTCTTCAAGAATTCGTGATACTCTTCTAATTTCTCTTCTGGAAATGGACTGATCACGTTTACGTCTTTCACTTTTGAGAGCTGCTTGTCTAGCGAGTATATTGCTGATGTTCCTAGGCTTTTAGCCAGCGCTATTAGGTATCCATCCCACGATTCGATGTTGTAGTAGGTTGCGTATTCAATGGCGTTGCTTGCTAGTTCAGGCGTTATCTGCGGGTACAGTGCTGGAGACCTGGTGGCCAATAAACCCTCTAGAATCCTTTTCACGTGGATCCTTGATGCTTTGAGGTATCTTGTGGCTATGTGGTAGGCCCCTATTATCGATGGAACTGGGAGAATCACGCGTTTTTTCCAGGTAAGCACTTCGCTGAGGAAGGCTATGCCGTATTCCTTAAGGGGGTTCTCAAAGCATACAACTACTACTATGCTTACGTCAGCTATCCCTTCAGGATAGGCCGAGCTTTCTTCTAGCGTATTCAGGGCTCATCCACTTCCAGCTATCCTCAGAAGATTCGGAATAGATTCTGGCTTTAGTGTTTCGAGCTGAATCAGCCCACTCCTCAACACTTCTGATTAGGTCTTCAGGATATGGTTCAAGCACTATCTTGAAGCCTTCACGCCTAACCAACAGTTTTCCTTTCCCCCTAATTCCAAGGGCCCTTCGAATGTGGGCTGGAATGACGACTCTACCCTGCTCATCCACATTTAAAGTTTCTACCATAAAACTCACCATATGGCACAAATCACACCATACATATAAATGTTCCTTCATAACAGACCTTCAAGGATCCTAATGAAGTTGCCATTCGAGAAGGTAACCCATGAGGGAGCGGTGGAGATGTTGAATGATGAGGGTGTAGATTTTAGGTAGTGGGATAACTTCACTTGGATTCATGAAAAGCTTTGATCAAGAAGATGCACAAGCCGTTCTCTGCAGCTCGCTTCTCAACAGACGTGAAAACATCCCATCATAAACTCATAAACAGATCATCTCCCCATTCAAGCTTCAACCTTAGAGTTGAATGGGCAGTTGCTTGGATCCGCAGGCTCGACCACATAAAGATTCTGTTGCCTTTCTAAGGCTTATGGATGGGGTTTACCTTATTCTTCAGGCTTGATCACACCTTCTTCCTCGGCTATCATTATTATTGACTCCTCGTATGTGAGTCCCCTTGACTGGTAGTTCTTGATCTTGTAATTCAGGATGTTTGTGTCTCCCCAGACATCCATATGCTTCTTCACGAGCTTTTCATATATCTTCCTCACTTTCTTCATGTGTCTCTTCCATTTCTCCTTATCTTTCATGATGGATTGGCGGCTGTATTCTTCCTCGAAGAAGGGTAGGGTTTCGTTTAGGATGTCCAGAAACTTGACAGCTTCGAGATTGGCGTGATAGGCGATTGGGAGAACAGCCGCGGTGATCAGCAGAAATAAAGGCGAGCTGAAGAGTAAGCTTAGGCCTGCAGCCGCGATCAAGAGCAGAGCAGCTGAAGTGATTATCCTTCCATATCTGAATCTGAGGCTTAGAAGGCTTATGTCTCCTTCTTGGGAGATGTTGACTGTTAGGTTTACCCCAATCTTCCCGCCTAGATTTGCCGTGAGGGCTGATCCGTTGGTAGGCTTAATCTTCTCTTCATCAAGTTCTATCTTCTTTCTGAGTATGTGGAGGATGTACTGGTAGAGGTACCTCGGCGGAACCTTCACATATCGATGTCTACTCGAAGGAAAGATTGGAGGAAGTATGGAGGAATCTTGATCCACAGCCTGCATTATTCTTTCGCTCTTAATCGTCTCTACGCTTCTTTATGGGAGTTGGATATCTTAAACATTTTTCCGACAGATCTATTAATGTAAGGTGAATGGTGTATTGGTGGAAACTGTAACGGTGACCTCGAAGGGTCAGATAACAATCCCTTCAAGGCTTAGGAGAGAGCTAAAAATAACGGAGGGTGAAAAGCTACTCGTTATGCGTGAAGGCAACGCGATCAAGATGATCCCTGTACCTAAACTCTCAAGAATGGCAGGAATCGACAGGAGGATCTTCAAGGGGAGAAAACCTTCACAGGAGATTGAAGAGATGAGGGAGGAGTGGACGGGGGAATTTGAGGAGGGAATCAGCCAAACCTAACATCATAAAATTCTTTGCCTAGGAGGAGGGGAGAAGATACAGAAGATCCTAGCCAAAATAGAAGATGGAGAGATAGAAGGATCAATAAGCGTAATC
>WAQA01000049.1 GCA_015520475.1 Candidatus Bathyarchaeota archaeon
AATCTTAAGCGTATATTGACAGAACAAAAGTACACAACATCTCAGAGGCGGCGTTAAAATCTTTTATTTAACTTTTTACTTACGTATTGGAGTGTTCTATGGGAAAAGGGATGCTTATGGCTTATAGAAAGGATTATCTCTCATTAGCTGCCATGCACAGGATATGTAAGAAGGCAGGAGCAGATAGGGTTGGTAAGTCAGCAACCATGGAATTGGCAAAGATTTTAGAGGAGATAGGAATAAAGATAGCGAAGGAAGCCTTAGATTACATGATGCATGCTGGAAGAAGAACAATCAAGGCAAAGGACATAAAAGCCGCATACAAGAAACTATTTAGAGCTGAGAGGATATAACACCTATCACAAAGGGATGCGGAGACAGCGTATTGTAGAGGCTGATGGTTATGTGATAGAATTCGCATATAAATGGTCAGAATATACCTTTTGAGAATATTGGAGGAAGAGGCCCAAAAAATCTTTATAGATGCATCTTCTTATTCAGAGTGATACATCACATTTAAGAAGGGAGGAAGATTTGCTGGATAAATTAGCTATTAAGGGCGGTGAACCTGTAAGGAAGAAGCCTTTTCCTAAGTGGCCAATATTCGATGAGAGGGAGATGGAAGCTCTTAGGGAAGTATTATACAGTGGAGTTTGGGGCATAGGTGGAACAAAGAAGAAAGAGTTTGAGGAGAAGTTTGCCGCTTACCAAAACGCTAAGTATGGAGTTGCCGTGACGAATGGAACGGCGGCCCTTGAGATAGCGTTAAGGGCTGCTGGCATAGGAGCTGGAGACGAAGTTATTATGCCCGCATACACGTTTATGGCTACAGCTGTAGCGGCTCTTTATGTCGGAGCATTACCTGTCTTTGTGGATATAGAACCGGACACATGTAACATTAACCCTGAAAAAGTTGAGGAAGCCATCACTGATAGGACAAGAGCTATAATACCAGTTCATATAGGCGGTCGACCAGTAGATATGGACAGCATAACGAAGATTGCTGATGAGAGAGATCTGGTAGTTATCGAGGATGCTTGTCAGGCTTGGGGTGCTGAATGGAGATCTAGGAGGGTTGGAGCGATAGGAGATCTAGGCGCCTTCAGTTTCCAATCAAGCAAGAATATAACAAGCGGTGAGGGAGGAATAATCGTTACAAATGATGAAGATTTATACATGAAATGTTGGTCCTACCACAATTGTGGAAGAACACTTAAAGGAGAATGGTACCACCACGTGATACCAGGAGCGAATTATAGGATAACAGAGTTTCAAGCAGCCATCTTACTCGTCCAGTTAGAGAGGCTAGACGAACAAACAGAGAGAAGAAACGAAAATGCTAGGTACCTTACCAATAAACTATCGGAGATAGAGGGAATAGAAACATTAAGTCAAGATTCAAGAATAACAAGGCATGCATATCACCTGTACATATTTAAGTACATCCCAGAAGAGTTCAACAATATACCTAAAGAGAGATTTGTTGAGGCGCTGAGGGCTGAGGGTATACCATGCAGTCCAGGCTACGTACCGCTGTATAGGGAACGTTTCATGCTTAACCTAAGAGAGGACAAGCTAATGCAGAAGTTGTATGGAGAAAAAGTAGATTACAGTCGTGTGAGCTTGCCAGTAACGGAGGACATATGCTACAGAAGGGGGATATGGCTTCCACAATATGTCCTCTTGGGCACGAAGGAAGACATGGATGATATCGTGAAGGCTATAACAAAGATAAAAGAGAGCAGCAAGGAATTAGCGGATTAAATTAATCGGATACAACCGATATTAGTTGGAGGATGCGCATATAGAGGATATCTAAAATCGATCTTTTTTCCATTTTCAGCCGTACAGAACATGCCAATTTTAAGCGATTGTTTATTAGAGAAACATTTTTACATGAATAGAATGTAACATATGTGTTGCAGGTGTAAAACATTGCCCAAGAAGAGGAGGAACATCAAAACTGTTACACTTAACATAAGGATATCCCCGCACATAAAAAGGTTGATTGATCAAGTTGCCTTCAGTGAAGGAATGGCCACATCAGAATGGGTAAGAAATCTTATAGTGAATGATTTAAGGAAACGTGGGGTTCTACATAGGATCCTCACCCCTCCAAGCATAGAGGGAGAAGAGGCTTGAACTGCAAGGTTACAATCCACTTACTACTAACTTTCCTGGTAATATCAGCAGCGAGTATATCGTCAAACGGCAACGTAAAAGCGGTGGAGAATGGTGAAGGTTATAGATTGGCTGTCTACTTGTCTCCGCCAGTAATACCTGCAGATGGAAAGAGCTATAGATGCATCTACGTCCAGATCCAAGATTCGGAGGGGAGACCTGTTATTCTAAGAACTGATTTACTGGTGACATTAACGTCCTCAAACTTAGATGTTGGAACAGTTAACAATAAATTGATTATTCCAGCTGGAGACACATTCTCCACAGCCATATTCAACACAACACATAAACCCGGCGTAACAACAATAACCGCTTCAGCCCCAGGATTCAAAGCTGGCATGGCAACCCTCAGAACAGTGAATCCATACTCGAACACATCCACGCCGATAGGACTTAGGATCCACATAACGCCGAGAATATTTCCAGCGATTAAAGGATTAAGCGGGGTCATCTCAGTCCAACTGTTAAGTTCAGATAACACTCCATTAACGGCTTACTCAGACATAAATGTGATAATAACAACCACAAATACAACAGTAATAAGACTTCCAGAATCAATAACTATAAAGAGCGGCGCCAGCTACGGTTCAGCCACATTCAAGATTACGGGAAGAATTGGGAGAGCAATAATAACAGCCCAAGCCCAGGGATATAAACCCGATAATGCAACGGTTCTCGTGGTTAAATGCGGCGGCGAACCAACGGAGCTGGCATTAGCACTTAACCCGAAGAACCTCCCACCGGACAACACATACCATAAATCTCTAATCATATACTTACTCGACAGGAATGGAGAGCCAACAATCGCTAAGAAAGACATAAGGATCTACCTTACAACATCAAACAATAAAGTCGCTGAGACAGAGAAGTACACAGTCATAATGAAGGGAAAATATTACACTATAACGAGGATAAGAACCAAGCTTGAAACAGGTACAACGGTGATAACGGCCTCAGCACAGAATCTTAAAACCGCCACAGTCAACCTAAAAGTTAAAGGATTTAAACCGTCAAGGTTAAAGGTTTACACGGCACCACCACTCATACTGGCAGATGGAAGAAGAAAGAACATCATATCTATACAGATACAGGATAAGAATGGTCTTCCAATAGCCTCATGGAGAGACATAATAGTATACCTCTCATCATCATCCATCAACATCGGAAGCGTCCCATCAAGCATAAAGATAGATAAAGGAGAAAGCCAAGCAACAGTATACTTCACATCGACTTCAAATCCCGGTGTAACAACGATAACCGCTCAAGCCCAAGGTTTAGAGGCTGCATCTGCAACCCTACAAACTACAGTGTTACCGTTGAACCTAACAATCGAGGCGCCCCCAACAGCAAAGATGAACGATATAGTTAAGGCTACAATTAAAGCTACAAGCCGTGGACAACCAATTCAGAACGTAACAATAATCTGGATGATAAGTGGGGGGCAGATAATAAACAGAGATGACAGCACCGATAAAAATGGAGAGGCAACTGTAACATTCAAACAGATAGGTAAGAGAGCAATAATAACCGTTGAGGCCATAAAAAATGGATACAGAACAACCTTGACAAGTAAGAGGATAGAAACAGTAACAGCTGGAGCCATAGGTGTAAAGAGAACCTTAGAGATAAATCTTCTAGGATTTAAGATACCTCTCCTAACATTATTAGTTATAATAACGGCTGCCATATCGGTTTTAGTAGCCATTTATAGCTACGCTAAGATTAAAACGTCTTAGTTGCATTCTATTATTGTGAACCATAACTTTAATGGATTGAATTTAAAAGGGCTTTAAGTTAAGATCTCTAAGTGGCTTTTTCGGAAATTTGAGGTATAAATACTTTAGCATCTACCTCCTTCAGAGCATTTATTATTCTTTCTTGGTTTTTAGGGCAAAGAAAGACCATTACTCCACCATTACCTGCGCCTCCAAGTTTTGCTGCCTTCGCTCCACTCTTCATACCTATCTTTCTTAATTCGTCATCTATTTTGTAGGCCCATCCAACCTCTCGAGTTATCTCATAGTTCCTATTCATCAAATGTCCGAGCTCATCCCAGTCTCTATTTATTAAAGCCAATTCTCCTCTTTCGGTTAAATCAACTATTTCTCTTATAGCAGATATAACTTCTCCATCACCTTCCAAGAACCTCTTTCTTATAGGAGCGTGCACAGACCCTGAGCTTCTCCTTACTCCCCAATAACTACATACTAGCGGTATACTCTTAACTTGAATTCTCCTTATCTTCGCGTATGGTTCTCCTTCCCATATTTCTCGATCCACATCCTTCCCGGTAAAATCCATGAATAATACTCCTCCGAAAGTTATAATGTATCTATCATTATATCCAGCAACTATCCCCAGATCCTTATGTTCTATCT
>WAQA01000050.1 GCA_015520475.1 Candidatus Bathyarchaeota archaeon
GTCCTGTACAGTGTGAATCAACCATGCATTATTTAAGTGATCTCAAGATAATAAGATCTTCTGTTGATGCGTTATGATTGAACTATATGACTTCGGCGAGATAGTTATTGATGGGAGACGTTATGTAAGTGACGTTATATTATTGGGTGGTGAGGTTAGAAGTGGCTGGTGGAGAAGGGAGGGTCATGAACTTGCAATAGAAGATCTGGAGGAGATCCTAAAGTTCAAACCGGAAGTTCTTGTTGTTGGTACTGGATACTCTGGACTCATGAAGGTTCCAGATAATCTGAGGAGGCAACTTGAATCTTTAGGTGTTAGAGTGATTGTTCAACTGACTGCTGAGGCATGTAAAACTTATAATAGCCTACTCAAGTCTGGAGTGAAGGTTGCAGCGGCCCTTCACTTAACATGTTAATCCATACCCTCAAACTATTTTCCCTTAATAAATATCAGTGTTAATCCGATGAAGGTTACTATTATTCCAAGGGCCGTGAATAGGTCGGCTCCTAACCCTGCAGCCTCCCTATTCGTAAGGGTTGTATATGAAGTTAATACTCCTATCAAGACAAGCACTAAACCGAATACCTTCTCTGCAAATGTTAATCCTGAAAGTTTCTCTTCACTCAATATTATACTCCCCGCATCGCTCTAGATTAATCATCTAAAATATTTAATCTTCCAGTTGTTTAAGTCTTTCCGGTAAGTACTTGTCAACTATATGGGTTAATCCATATCTTGAGAATGCTTCCAGTTCACACTTCCTCTTAATCTTCATGAAGATATTGATCTCTCTCTGCCAAAGCTTATCCTTATATCTTGGATCCCTCTTCAGTTCATGGAGACGTTTAATATCTAAGTCTGTTAATTTATCGCTTGGAAGCTTATAGGATATTATGTCTGAAGCCCATACTCCAGACCATTTCGCATCTGGTGTTGTTAGCTCTCTTAGATGTGCAGCGTTTGCAGAACCAGATATTATAACCATCGCTATATGCATCCCCCATGGATCAGCATCGCTGAAGATGTATACTGGAAGACCTAACTCCTGATTCAGTCTACGTATGAAATATCTCGTTGAACGTGGCGCCTGCCCCCTCAAGTATACCAGTAAAGCGTTAAACTTCTCATGAACTCTTTCCTCGATGAATCTGGTGAACAATCCTCCCTTCTCGATGGCTATTACCTTGTCAGCGCTTGTCTCTATGAACTCCGCCGATGTTAAGGCTGGTCCTATCATTACTCCGTCAGGATGGGATGTGAGGTTCAGCCTCTTTCCTTCATAATTCGGTATTGTATACTCTATTGTTAGATCGCCGAATATGGCTGAGCTCTCCTCAGGGAATATGTTGAAGTCCTCCCTTGAGAAACCTATAACCGTCTCAACATCCGTGATTATATCGTTTGATTCCGGTTGATCTTTGAATGATATGCCGTATGCCTGCGCCGAGTAATAGACGTCCCTTAAGGTTGAGGTCTTCTGGTTTGCTGTTAATTCATGAGCAAAGTATGCCGCCCATATCAGCTGAGTGAATGGTCTTAAATGCCGTATGTTCCCAGCGCTCCTCCTAACCTTCTTCTCTCCAAGCACGTACTGTCTATATTCTGGGCTATAGTAGATGTTGTCTGTTGATCTGCTAGGCATATCTATCGCTGGAAACTCGCCCCTCTCCATCTGCTGATACAACTTATAACCTAACCTCTCAAGTCTATTCAGAACCTCTTTCCTTCTTCTTCTAGCTGAAAACCTAATCTCCTTCAACCTCAAACCTCCTAGCCTTTCTCAATAACAATTCTATGTTTGGAGGCTTCTTCTTCCCAGCTAGCTTCGTTGAGTACTCAGCTATCTTCGGAAGATACTTCGAGAATATGGTGAGCCTCCTCTTTTCCTTCTTAACCTTCTCCTGTTTGGAAAGGTATCTCTCTAGTCTACGTGCAACCTCTCTAACGCCATTCAATATCTCCCTCTGAACTTCAGGGATGTCTGCAACCGTCTCTTTTCCAACGCTCTTATATGGAATCTTTGTGCTGCATATGTGGACGAAGACTGCTACTGGCATCTCAGGCGTCACCCTATATCTTCGCCAATTTATGGATCTGAGAACCCTCCATGAGACGTCTCCGTACTCATCATACATCAAGGGAATCTTGTTCGCGAATCTGTATAGTACTATATCGTTCTTGTTCGGTATCTTCCCTCCATATGCTATCGCCACTTCAACTATGAATGGATGACCTGAATATGTTGATGGTTTCCTCTGGGTAACCGCGACAAATTCAGGTTCAAGCTCCTTGATTATTCCCTCCCTTAATAGGTCCTCGCCCAGCGGTGAGAGGCAGCTTGCATCTGGAGGGAGGAAGCCGTCAAACCTCTTCATTGCCTGAACTAGATCCACTATCTCTTCAGACCTTAGCTTTTTAGGGTTCTTACTCTCCTTTATACCAGCGAATTTCAGGAATTGGCGGGCTGTCTGAACTCCGACTCTATGAAAGTTTTCAGTCATGAAGTCCAGCATGTTCCTGCAGTTGCTGACCCTGATTATTCTCTGAAGCATCTCCACGTCCACTCCATGTGGATGTGGAAGGGTCTCCCTTGGAGGATTCGGCATCTTCGTTGTTGTCCTGTCAAACTTGTATAGCCTCCCCTTAGGATCCACAAATATGATGTTTGCGTATGGGTTGACGATGGCTGTCTGTTTAAGGTACTCAAGAATCTTCGACATAGCCCTGTTATAGTCTCCCTCTATATGTAGTTCTATAACTGTTCCATGCCAGTACTTCCCATCAACCTTCTCGTTCCTATATATCCTCCTATTCAGAATCATCGGTCTATTCCTTTGGATATCTATCATCAACCTATACTCGTAAACCTTTGATGTTCCAGTGCTTGAGATTATATGAACAGACTTGTTCGTTGTTATCTGGCCATAGAGTATAGCCATTGTCCCGCCTAAACCGAAGGTTCCCCTTGCCTGTCTAAGCCTATACTTTGATCCGAAGAGGAACTGGCCGAATGCCAATGGAACCTGCCGAGCGGGAACCCCGGATCCATTATCAACTATCCTTAAAGTGTATACTTCATTCTCTCCTTCAGAATCATCCGCTGAGAGTCTAATGTATATTTCAGGGAGGACGTTTATCAGTTCAGCTGCGTCAAGAGAGTTCTCGACGAGCTCCCTTATCGACGTGAAGATTGCTCTAGCCGGATTTGTGAATCCAGCTATTTCTCTATTCCTGTAAAAGAAGTCAGCTGGACTTATCTCTTCAAATGTCTGGGATATCTCAACCTCCTCCGGACAGTTTCTGACCTCTCCAAATTATACCTCTATCTGTCATGCGCCTAGATCTTTAGGTGTCTCAGCCTCCCACAGCATTAGGCTTCTAAGCTTCATCTCCCTCCTCTTTCTCTGCAGGAACTTGTAGACTGTGCTGTGTTGACTTCCTTTTATCAGCATCCTTACGGCTTCCCTAGCCATCTCAACCTGTTCTATACTTCCAATTATAGCTACTGTATGGCCGTAGATTGAGAGTAATGCTCCACTCATCTCCTCAATTATCCTTCTAGCCTTCCCTTCCTTCCCTATTATCCTCCCCTTAACCCTTACAATGTCTGATTGGGATCTACCGAAGATATCTCTTAAGTCTATAATCTCCAGTATATTCTCGTCGTCGAGCAGTCTATATGCATTTTCAGGTGAGAATCCTCTTCCGATCGCCGTGATTAAATCTTTAGCCTTGAATAGGTATGAGGGATCCTCCTTCTCTACAGCTGTTATCTTAACATCTCCTGTTTTACTGTTTATCTCAAGATTTACCTTCAATCTTTCTTCTATAGTCTCTTTTACGCTTCCTCCGCTTCCTATTAATACGCCTATCCTATCTTTAGGGATCTTAACGTATAAGCTCCATTCACTCACCTATAACCCTCCTTCTCATCTCATCTACTGACGGAATCTTAATGTTGAATCTTCTAAAGTATCTGTGAAGGTTCTCTAAGTCCCTCAGTAGGAATAGATCCGCGTTTGGATGTTCAAGCGGAACAGCCTGTGAGAGATCAAATATCACAGGTTCACCCTTCCATATCATAACGTTATACTCGCTTAAGTCGCCATGAACCAATCTAGCTCGATTATAAAGTCTCACCACATATTCTAACAGCATATTAAATATTGTTTTTGGATTTCTTAATCTCACCTCTTTCATTATTGGGGCGCTGTATCCATCCTCCCCAATAAACTCCATGACTAGGACGTTGTTCTTAACGGTTATGGGTTCTGGAACTCTAACATCAGCCTCTCTGGCAAGTACAAGATTCTTAAATTCCTTCTGGGCCCATGCATAAACCAGTGATCTACTATCTCTCCTTATGTTTCCGAAGCGTGGATCTCCCATTATGTATGGGAGCATCCCCCTCCTAAACTCCGCTGAAACAGTCAAATAAATCTTGATTGCCAAATCTCTCTTCTCAGGGGATCTCCCCCAGTACAGCCTCGACTCCTTCCCGGCTTTCACAACCCCAAATATCTCGTCGATCACTCCTCTATTCATCAGTTCGTATATGGTCATCAGAGTTGAACGGTCGAAGACTTCCTCTAAGACGGATCTCTCGAGGGATCTGTCCTTTCTGAGCATCCGATCCCTTCTCTCAACTACCTTAAGCCTGTGCTCTAGCCTCTTCTCTTCTCCTTCAACCTCTACGTTGTTATCGTCGGTTATCATAAACTCTCAAGAACCTTAATATCTTCCATATTTAAAAGTGGATCGCCTGTTTAAAGGTTTTATCTGTCCCTATCTACGATAAGACCGGTCTGGAGGGGGATTCACTGGATCCCCCTAAGCTTCCTCTCCTCTCTAGTTTTAGCTATGCAGTATTCAACCTGTTCTATCGCTGTTCCAAGATAGTTCTCAGGATTTAATGTTTCATCTATCTCCTCCTTTGAGAGCATCCTTGAAACCGTTTGATCCTCTAGGAGAACATCCCTGAATGGTAGGTTCTGTGATGCGCTCTTTATCGCCAATCTCCTTATGAGTTCATGTGCCTCCTGCCTACTC
>WAQA01000051.1 GCA_015520475.1 Candidatus Bathyarchaeota archaeon
AAGTTTTCAGCCGCTTTAACCTTCGCCTGTTTAAACTCTTTCTCTTGTAGAGTGTAGATTAGGAGAGCTGCTTCACGTGCAACTTTTCTTCTTATCTCTTCTAGTTTCAGATTATTCTTTAATAGTTTCCTTTTCCTCACCTTTCTCTTTCTCTTCTGCAGGTGAAGGTTGAGAATTCTGTGATGGTTCAGTTCTAGCCTTCTTAACCTCCTCCTCTGGATAGGAGAGCACTTTTGTCTTTCTTACTCCAACATGGCGGAGAGAAGTTATCTTCTTCGCCTCATTATATATGTCTGAGGCTATCTTACCTAAAACGGCCTCCTGCACGAATTGATCAAAAGTTAAAGTATTAGCCTTCTCTTCTATGACCTTCTTCATTATAGCTCTGATAGCTCTCTCCTGCGAAGTCTTAATTCTGCTTAGCGTAAAGGCGCATGCAAATACGCGTAGCTTATAATTATCCTTCGTGGTTATATTGAAGATTCCATCTACTCTAGTGGTCTTTCTTCTGACGAGGCTTCTAAGATAATCCCTAGAGTATTCATGTCCTTTGAATATGGTGAATGCTCTGCGGCCATCCACATCTACTATCTGAAACCTCATCTTAAGATATTGGTGTGTAAAATCATCTGTAACATCATATAATGTTGATTCTATTACTCTTCCAATAAGTTTCTGGGGATCATCTGCTGGTATAGATCCTAATTCAACCCCGCCGAAGTATCCTGGCGAGATTACAGTATACCATCTCTTACTCCGCCATTTATCCCTTACCCTTCTCTTCGACAAATCGCAACACCCATTGAAGACTAAAAATTAGGAATCAAATATTTAAAAGTTTTAGTTCTTCTTGCTCTACCTATTCTATTATGTGAGGACAACTATAAATCTTCCTTCTATAAACCGTCTACTCAAGACACTTCACTTCGATAATTTAAATATTAACATTCTCCCTTTTTAGATTGGATGATAACGTCGAGGTGGAGAAGCGGTTCACTATGATAGATGTCAAACTCATCAGAGAGAAACCTGAATTTGTAAAGGAGAATTTGAAGAGACGAGGAGACCCTGAGCTCATCAGGCTTGTCGATAAATTCTTAGAGTATGATGGAGTGTGGAGGGAATCCCAGACAAGACTTAACGAGTTGAGAAGGAAAAGAAATCTTCTAAGCCGTGAAATAGCACGGTTGAGGAAGGAAGGCTCGGATGTGTCAAGCATTCTAGAGGAAGCCGATAAGCTTCAGGATGAGATTAAAAGGTTAAAGGTTAAAGTTGAAGAGTATAAGCGGCTCTCTAGAGATGTGCTTATGCGAATCCCCAATCTCATCCATGAGTCAGTTCCGTACGGATTAGATGAAAATGATAATGTTGAGATTAGAAGGTGGGGTTCCCCTCCCAAATTCGATTTTAAACCGAAGAATCATCTGGAGATAGCTCTGGATTTAGGATTGATAGATGAGGAGAGAGCCAATAAGGTTTCAGGTACAGGCTTCTATTTCTTGAAGGAGGAGCTTGTTCTCCTGGACTTGGCGATACAGAGGTTTGCAATAGACTTCTTGAGGGAGAGAGGATATAAGCTGATTGAGCCTCCATTCATGCTTCGGAGGAAACCATACGAGGGTGTTACAGACCTGTCGGACTTCGAGACGGTCATGTACAAGATAGAGAATGAAGATCTATACCTGATAGCTACAAGTGAGCATCCTCTGGCGGCTATGTATATGGATGAAACATTGAATAAGCAGGATCTCCCGATAAAGCTGATAGGTATCAGCACAAACTTCCGTAAAGAGATAGGGGCTCATGGAAAGTATACTAAAGGGCTCTTCAGGATGCATCAGTTTAATAAGATTGAACAGTTCATCTTCTGTTTGCCTGAGCAGTCATGGACGTTGCATGAGGAGCTTCAATGGAACTGTGAGCAGCTATACCAGAAGCTAGGATTACATTATAGAGTTGTGAATGTATGCACTGGTGATCTTGGCACTGTAGCCGCGAAGAAATATGATACTGAAGTATGGATGGTTGATGGAAAATTTAGGGAGATAGGTTCTAACTCGAACTGCACCGATTATCAGGCTAGGAGATTAAACATAAAGTTTAGGGAGGGACCTGGTAAACCTCCTAAGGGTTTTGTTCATACATTAAACAGTACAGCGTTGGCTACCAGTAGAACGATGATGGCGATACTTGAACATTACCAGCAGAAGGATGGATCCGTAATTGTTCCTCCAGTTCTTAGACCTTACATGGATGGAATAGAAAGGCTTGAGAGGAAGTAGATACCTTTTGAGGAGGTCTCTGTGGAGGGATAGTTCTGTTGAGGATGAACGTTATAGGTTTAGGTGAAGTGTTGATAGATTTTATCTCAACGGAGCCTACATCCTATCTTGAAGCGTCACTCTTCCAGAAATGTTTTGGAGGCGCTCCTATGAATACGATTGTAGGGGCTTCAAGGCTCGGTTTGAAGACTGGTGCTGTTGCAGCTGTAGGAGATGATCCCTTCGGAGAGTACTTGGTGAATGTGCTTAGAGAGAATAATGTTGATACGTCCAGGATAGTTGTTAAGAGAGATGCCCGCACAACCATATCATTTGTTGTTAATGATCCTTCAAGTGGTGAGAGAACATTCATATTTTATAGGAGTCCCTGGGTTGAGGGGGCTGCTGACAGCCTACTGACACCTCAAGACATAGATTATGATTATCTCTCCAGCACTGAAATCCTTCATGTTTCAGGTTTCTCTCTTTCACAGAATCCTTCAAGAGATACTATTCTCGACGCTGTAAGATATGCTGGAAGAAGCGGGGTTAAAGTATCCTTTGATCCGACATTGAGGGTTGATGTCTGGAGATCAGAAGAGACCATTAGGGAAGTATACTATAAGATGCTTAGGCTATCTGATATACTTGTCCTCTCTAGGGATGAAGCCTCATTCATCTTTGGCACTGATGATTATTTGGAGGTGGCTGATAAAGCCCTTAAGTTCGGCTTAGATATTGTAGGTGTAAAGTTAGGTTCTGAAGGTTGCTTCTTAAAGTCGAGGGATGGAAAGGAGATATTCGAACCTGCCTTTAAAGTTAAGGCTATAGATACAACAGGGGCTGGGGACGGTTGGAACGCCGGCTTATTCTTTGGCCTCTGCACCGGATTGAATCTTGAGGTTGCAGTGAAAGTAGCCAATGCTGTAGGTGCGCTTGTGGTTACGAGACGTGGGGCGATAACCGCGTTGCCATACAGGCATGAACTGGAGAGGTTCTTAAAACATTTCAATATTAAGCTGAATGTTTAGGGCGGTCCTTCATGGTCTCTATGTTATGTTTGAGGGCATCTTTAGAAAGTTTATAATTTCCTCCAATTCTCTTATCTTAGCTTTCAAATCGTCGATTCTTCCGCGTAGAGGACCGCATCTCCTAATATACTCTTCTTCTGTTATTTCACCTAGGTTATAGGCTGTTGTTATCCTCTCAATCTCAACATCTATCCTTTTCATTTCTTCAAGCATTTGGTCATGGTATGGTTCAAGGCTTATAGCCATTGATCTCAGTCCTTTAAGTAGATTCTCAGCCTTCTTCTTGTACTTCTCTTTGAATTCATTGTAGACCTCTTCTGAGAGCTGCTCCTTCTGCGAGTCAAGTATCTTAAGTTTTCTATTGCAGTCTCTTATTTGTTGGATGGTCTCCTTCACTTCTGAGAGTACTTCCTCTAGGGTCTTCTTTCTCTTGGGTGCTTCCCTCACGATCTTCATCTTTAATTGGATTTCCTTCCATGCTGAGAAATGGATTATATGCTCTTCTAAATCGCGGATTATCTCCCTTATCTTTCCATATTCCTTGAAGGCTGCTGGGAACTCTAGGATTGGGGTTAACCTCTCCCCTTCTCTCTCCCCTTCTATCTTGCATGGTATAGTCGTAGATTTCTCTAGTCCTAAGACTGGAAATGATACGGTAAAGGATCCGTCCCTTCTAATCTCCCCTTTAATAGAATTTGGATCTATGAGTGAACGTTTGAATTTCCCAAGGGTTTCTCTGATGTACCGATACAACATTTCACTGTTCTGAACTGTTTCTCTTATCGGTAATGGAAATCTAACTGTGTCTCCAGTTGTTATGAGTTCTCCTATGAAGCTGCGTCTCTTAATCCTTCCCATCAGACTTAATCCCTGTGCTCTTGTTGCTGGTATATATCCGCCTAGGAGAGGCATCAATACACCTGTGAATATGGCTACTAGAATAGAGTAGGCTGACCAGTGGGCTGGAATGTAAGATGAAGATGAGATCTGAGTTAGTCCTAATGGTTCAGCTATGTAAAAAAGCGTTAACATTAAGAGGTAGCTTCCAACAAAACTTATGAATGTAGCTGTTAAACCGAGAAGGATCACCTCTGCAATGAATACTTGAAATGTGTTCTTTGGATCCAGCCCTAACGTTGCCATTGTCATGAATTCCTTTCTTCTCTCCTCATAAATCGATGATGTAGTTATATACACCATCAAGCCAGATATGATTAGTGGGAAAAGGTATGGGATGAATCCTCTAATGGACATCTCAAGTGACCATTCAACCTCCATTGCTACGCCATCTTTGTTCGCCACCACAGGCATCCCAAGCATATATGATGTTTCCTCAGCTACTTTTACGGGGTCAATGTTCCTTGGAAGTTTAACTTCAACATCATAGATTATTACCGCTGGATCCTTTATTGATCCTATTGGAACAAGCACAGTTTTTGATGGATCGCTAAATAATGGTTTTCCGTCAATCATCTTAATCTGGGATAGAGCTGTAGGATCAAATCTTCCGATCACGTGGAATGAGCCGAACCATCTTCTTCCACGGAACGAGATTCCCTCACTGCTGATCGTATACTCCTCAACTGCTAGCTTTATGTAATCTCCCATCGCTATGTTAAGGGATGAGGGTATCACAGCGACTGGTTCGCCAACCTTAAATTTGCTCCAAGAACCTTTAATGTAATCTGAGAGGTTATATGCCCTATCCATGTATGCTGGATCCACACCTACTATCTTAATGGTTGAGGTTTCCCCTTTGAATCCTAAAATGCCGAATCTCTGGAGAAGCGTCTCTGCTACATACTCATAACTGTAGATCCTCTCTAAATATCCTATATCTACACTCCACTTCTGCGTTTTTATCCAGTTTACATCGTACATGTTGATTGGCATATCGCTGAGGCTGGTTGATATCACTATGCCTCTTCTATCGGTTCCTCTCCACGCACTCTTTACCCTTGACTCCCTATTTGCTGAGATATCGACGAATATGATGGCTGCTGAAACGATTATGATTATCGTTATTAGGGTCAATATGCTTCTTGCAGGCCTCCTCTTTAACCCTCTAATACCCAGCCGTAAAGCTAGGTCTGTGAGCGGATTCTTCTTCGACGATATTACGGCCATTATGAAGTAGGTTAGGCTGCTGAAGGTAAAGCATCCTATCAGAATGGATGGAATATCCATCCTGAAAGATGCTGATTGAGTAGCAGCCCTAACCAGAAGAGCATACGCCACCTTTAGTGAAGGATGAGTTAGAGAGAAGATGATTATCAATAACGTAAAGATCATTATCTTCAGTATAAGTCTCATAATGCTGTTTATCTTCTCTTCTAGGATCAGAGCTGGTAGGAGAGCGGCTAATCCATAGGCGAAGAGGAGAACACTTATAGTTGTTAGAAGCGAGTACGCTTTAATATTTGAGAGCCAATCCTTCAAGTTATTTATTCTCTTTATGAATAGTCTTGCTCCTCCAAATGCTGAACTGTACTCGGATCTCTGATATAAGTCTATGATTCTCTGGAAAAGGTTGTTAATGGCTGTTAGCTCTTTCCTTTCTCTGCTCATGGGTAGGCCGGCCGAATCGAAGAAGAGAAACTCTCTGTTCATGTCTTTCAGTTCTTTCTTATAATATTCCCTAGCGTAATAATAAGCCCAGTTGATTGATGTTGTGCTTTCATTCACCGTTACAGATATTGAGTTTTGGAATTCACCCCCTCTTTCAGGTTTATTAGATATCGTTAAGCTGTATCCTATTGGGAAGAAGTAGTAGCTCTCATAATCACTTCCGTTCTCTTCGGCGCTTATGTTCACTGCTGCTTTGACTGCTGGTTTAACAATTAAAATCTGTTTCTTCCCGGTGAATGGGTTGAAATCTGAAATCCTAATAAGCTTGCCTTTCAGGAGCCAGAGATTAGCTATTATTAAGACCTCTCTTCCAGTATTCCTTTGCAGTAAAGTAGTCCCTAAATTGTCATATCTGGTAGAGTTTACTGAGTATTCCCCTGTAAAATCGATGTCTTCGATGAAAAGATTATTGATCTTGATAAGTGTGTAGTTGTTGAATAGAATTAGATCTTCAAGGCTTGGTTGCTCTCCCTTCCTTGGCATGTATTCTCCAAAGTATACCTTTGCTGTTCCCGTCTCATTTGTTGAGATTGGCCCTACACTTCCTTCCTTCCAAGCCGTTGTGATGGACATCGATAATGTAACGTTTTGTATCGGCAAGTCTGTCTTGTAATCTCTAACGTTTATGACCACCCACACATTAACCTTCTGTTCTCCTTTCCCAGCCTGATAATTCCCGAGATTTGATGCTGAAGATGGATAAGACAGAGTGTTAACGGATATCACCAGCACTAATAGCATTAATGTTAAATTCATAAACTTCTTCATCTGATTTCTCTCCCGCTAAGCTCCATAAGCCTCGTTTCGTATTCTTCCTTAAGTTTCCGGTAAAGTTTGTACTCTACGAGGCCGCTGTTATACATGCTCTCTAGCTTCAACAGCATATTCTTATATTTCCTGATTTCAAGCGGCCTCTTCAGTTTTCTCCTCTCCAACAATAAAGATAATATTATTAGTGGTGAGGAAACGGCGAATATGAGCGTCCATATGCTGGTTTGAATGTTGCATCTAACCTTTAAGACGGTGTCGTCCTTAAGGTTGAAGTTTAATGTGGCCGAGTATATTCCAGACTGAATATGCAGTTCATATAGTCCTGAGGGTAAAAGTATGGATGCGCGGCCGCTGCTGTCGCTTTCAATTCCTATAGAGAAACCAGCATATCTCCTCATAGTTATCTTCTTTTTAATTTCCACTTTTGCATCTGGTAATGGATTTCCAAATGGATCAAATATGCTAATCGACAGGTTATATACTGGGCTTTTTATCGTTAAGTATCTATCTTTATGGGTGTCTATGATCCCGGACCAAACCTCGGATCCCATCCAGACAATGGATACTGTGTAATTGTCGAGGTATAGAGGATATAGATTTACATGTCCATCCTTGTTGGAGAATCCTCTGAATACTATCTGTCCTGATCCGTCCAGTATGTGTACAGATGCGTTTTTGAGTGGTTTCCCAGTCTCCGTCATTATATTAATTCTTAAATTGGTTACGTTAACCTCAAATCTTAACTTTTTGTCTCCCTGTAAATTCACGGTTATATCCCCAACTGGTCTGCTGGCCATCACTATCATCCTATATGTACCGTTAAATAGGCCTCTGAAGATTACGGTTCCGTTTGAGTCTGTTCTTGAAGTGCTCACCAGCACACCAATTCTATTCTTTAAAATTGTAAGATTTCCTGTGAGGTTTTGAAGTACTTGATCATATAGTAGAACAATGTATCCCTGTAATGGATTCCCTTCTTGATCAACTATTGTAGCTTCGAGGTTGCCTGTCCATGCCTTTATAACTATTATTCCTTCAGTCCCTGTGATGTTGATTTTTCTATAACCTACGGTTCTATTTCCCTTCATCACGTATATGCTGTATCTTCCAGGGTTTAATGTTAAATTGGCATATCCAGTTTTATTCGTTAAAACGGCCTTTATGAATGTTCCATTTGGATAATACACGTTTATGCCTAATATTCCATTTATCTCTCTCCCCATATGATCTCTTATGGAGAATATTATTCTACTTCCTTCTTTTGTTGGTTTGCCCTCCGCCGGAGAGGACATGGGAAGCATCAGTAAAAGTAGTAGGGTGAGCATCAGGGTTCTTTCGATATGTTTCATGGAGTCTCCCTCAAGAGCTCTAGACATCTAAAGATTTTCATGTCGACATCGTTTATGTATCTCCTCAGATTAGATATCTTCTCTTCAATCTTCTTAAGTGTCCCTTTAAGGTTGCTTATCTTATACTCGTAGATGCTCTGATTGAACTCTCCGACAGCAAATCTAACTTCAACCTCCTTAATCTTCTCCTTTATCTGTGAAGCTTTAAACTCTAAGTTTATAACCTCTTCAATCTTATTTCGTCTAATAGATGACCATCTATCAGTAATCATGTTCATTCTCTGCTTGCATAAGGATTTTGCTCTCTCAATTCCATCTGATCCTCCGCTTGTAGCTCCATCGCTCCACTTGACCGATGAGAGGTAATGGCTGAGTATTGTAACTTCATCTTCAATCGTTAAGTATGAAAGTGCCCTATCTATTCTAGATATGATCTCTTCCCATCTGTGGATTGGTGAGGATACCCTCTTTACATGTGATTCTCCCTTCACCATCTTCAGGTATAGGTCGCTCTCCACAGCCTTCATCCTAATCCTTTCTTTGGTCCATTCAAGTTTGGCTTTTGCCTTAGCTGTCTCCAGAATCTCCCTTAGATTGAAGATTCTATCAACTAGGAATGAGAGGCTGTTGCTCAGCTCCTTCATTATAGACTGGTATACGCTGCCTGTTATCTCTCCCCTCTTAAACATCTTGGATAACTCGTCAATCTTCATCGATACTTCCTTAATCTCATCTATGTATGATCTGAAGTCTTTCATGACATTTCCAACTTCTTCCTCTATCTCCTCAATTGACACTCTCAGGAAGAGGTATGGTTCCTTCTCCTGTTTAGCCGTCTGAAAATTGTCCAGTCTACTCTGGGGGATAGCTCTCTCTCTTCCGTACAAATTGTTGTTA
>WAQA01000052.1 GCA_015520475.1 Candidatus Bathyarchaeota archaeon
GGCTTTATCATGGAGTATTTATAATACTAGTCCAGCAGTTTGCATAATATCAGCGGCTCAAAGTTCTCTTTACACAATATTCAGTCGTCATCTCCATAAATTTACAGAGTTTTTCTTGAGGAGACTTATGAAGGATGTACATTATTATCAGCGGTAAACTTAAATTCTTCTTCGATTCTGTTTTTGTCGATGAATAATTAACATGATGCTAAAGGACTATCTAGATAGTTATCCATGGAATACTAGACGAGAAATTGAAGGGGGAAGGCTTATCTCCAATTTAAAAATGAATCTTATGTGTTCGGGCGAGAATATTCCTCCGAGAAGAATCCATCATCTAAGACATAATAAATGAAACGTGACACTTTTAGAGAGGAGAGAGACCTATGCAACCGATTAATAGAAACTGTAGAGATTCAGGTTTTAGTTATGTAAGGGAAATCATGTCCGGGAAACATGTTAATGGAGAAGTGAGGATACACGGTTGGCTCCATAATAAGAGATCTAGTGGAGGGATACATTTTCTTCTCATTCGAGATGGAACAGGAATCATACAATGTACTATGAAGAGAGATAAGGTGGAACCTGAAATCTTCGATTTAACAGATAGATTAACATTAGAATCGACTGTAGAGTTGAGTGGAACCGTAAAGAAGGATCCAAGGGCTCCCGGAGGATTCGAGATTCAAGTTAAAGAATTGAAAGTAATCCATATGGCTCATGGAGACTTTCCAATAGCAAAGAAGTATCATGGACCAGACTTCCTTTTAGATAATCGTCACTTATGGATTAGAAGCCAGAAGATGCAAAATATACTGAGGATTAGGGCTAAGATTTTAGAGGTAGCTAGGGAATGGTTTAGAATGAATGAATATACGGAGTTTCACGCCCCAATCCTAATAACAGCTGCATGTGAAGGTGGATCAACACTCTTCAACGTAAAATACTTTGATAGGGACGCTTATCTGACTCAGAGCTGGCAGCTATATGCTGAAGCTGCAATCGCAAGTCTAGGAAAAATATATACGATTGCGCCCTCCTTCAGAGCTGAGAAATCTAGGACTAGAAGGCATCTAACCGAATATTGGCATTTAGAAGTTGAGATACCATGGTGCGATTTGAACGGCATAATGAAAGTTCAGGAGGAACTATTAACTTATATGCTTCATAGACTGAGTGAGGAGATGGCTGGAGAACTGAGGACGTTAGGCAGAGATCCAGAGGATCTACGTAGGATAGAGCCGCCATTCGAAAAGATAACATATGACGAAGCCGTCGACATTCTGAATAGGGATGGAATCAACTTTGAATGGGGCGACGATCTAGGATGGATAGAGGAGAAACATTTAACTCTCAAGTTTGATTCCCCATTCTTTATCACACATTACCCAAAAGAGGCAAAAGCGTTTTATCATAAACCGGACCCAGAAAGGCCTGAAGTAACACTTTCAGCAGATTTACTGGCTCCAGAAGGCTATGGTGAAATAACTGGCGGGGGACAGAGAATAGACGACTTCAACGTACTCCTTAAAAGGTTAGAAGAAGAAAACCTGAACCCTGAAGATTACAAATGGTATCTGGATCTTAGAAAGTACGGTTCAGTCCCCCACTCGGGGTTCGGCTTAGGAGTTGAGAGGACAATAGCGTGGATCTGCAAGCTTGACCATATAAGAGATGCTATAGCCTTTCCAAGACTGATAAACAGGGTTTATCCATAAACCTATCCGGAAAGAAAGGAGAGATGTGAATATTGGAGAAGATAAGCATAGGAGTTATCGGCTGCGGAGCCGTCGCCGAGAACATACACCTCCCAACAGCCATGAACATACCAAGAATTAAGATAGAAAGTATAGCTGATCTGAACAGGAAACATGCCGAGGACGTAGCCGCTAAAATAGGCTTAGAGAACGTAACAATATATACAGATTATATTGAATTATTAAAGGAGGCGGATGTTGACGCTGTATGGATATTTACTCCACCAAGCCTCCACGCCAGAATGATAGTTGACGCATTAAATCATAAAAAGAGCGTTCTCTGCGAGAAGCCTCTCGCAACAACAGCTGAAGAATTAGAGATAATCGAAAGAACTCTTAAAAAGAAGGCGGTGAAAGAAGAATTAATCCTTATGCCAGCACATAACTTCATCTTCACGCCATGCTACAGCCAAGCCTTCAAATTAGCCTGTGAAGGAGAGATTGGAAGAATAGAGAGAATCTCAGGATACGCAGTCTCAAACCTTTCATTTTATAAGGCTAAAACAGACTTCCGATCCAGATCTAAGGGTGGAGTAATAGAGGATCAACTTCCACACGTGATATACTTATCACAGGACATAGCAGGTCCAACCGTAAAGGTTGAATCCATCAAACCTAGATCAAAGGGATACGCAGTAACTCAAGACGTGAAGGTGAACGTTAAGTTCAAGAGCGGAGCCGACGGAGATCTCTCAGCAGGATGGAAAGGAACAATCCCAACATTAAAGTTTAACGTTATAGGTGAAGAAGGCATTATATCAATGGACATTCTAAGAGCGCCATACAGCCTAACCATCATAAAGAAAGGGGAGAAAGAGAAGATTCACCTTGGAAGAAGATTCACCCAGTACATTGATGTTCTGAGAGGGAAGCATCCATCATACCTCAACGAACAGAAGCACTTCGTCGATTTAATGCTTGGAGAGACTGAGCAGAGAGTTACTGTTAAGAGCGGATTTGAACTTGTAAGGACACTTGACAATATCCTGAAGAAACTTGATGAAAGAACAACACATAGGAACGAGGTACCTAAAGTATCAATTATACGGGTTAAAGATGACGTTGGAGAGGCTGTTCAGAAATCAATAACGCTTCTAGGAGGAATTAGAATAAGAAGAGGCAGCGAAGTCATAATAAAACCTAACATATGCTCCAAGAAGAATACTGAGAACATGGTGACTACTGACCCAAGAGTGTTAGAGGCAATAATAAAGATGGTAAAGAAGAGAACGGATAGAATAGTAGTTGTTGAATCAGATAATATTTCTGGAGAGGCAGAGAAAAGGGCGGAGAGAACTGGAATATTAGAAGTAATAGACCGTTACGATGCCGAGTTCATGAATCTTAGCAGAGACGAGACAGTGGAGCAGCAGATCGCAGGGTTAACCGTAAGAATACCTAAGACGATAATGGAAGCCGATTACTTGATTAATACACCTAAAATTAAAACATGCAACATTGAGAATTTGATGATCAGCATAGCCATGAAGAACATGTTCGGAGTAATAGCCGATAGAAAGAAGACAATATTCCATAAAAGATTAACAGATATCCTATTATACCTTAACAGGACCATAAAACAGAAACTTATAGTGGTTGATGGAGTAACAGCGATGGAGGGTCTTGGACCAGTATGGGGGACACCAGTACATCTAAACTTAATCATATCAGGATTGAATCCTGTAACTGTTGACACTGTCTGCTGCAATATAATGGAGATAAACCCATACACAGTTGAAGTGTTATGGAGAGCATACAAAATGGGGATGGGAGAAATAAATATTGAAAGGATAAAGATTCTAGGAGAGAGAATAGAGGATGTCCATAAAAGATTTGCTCATCCAAGATTTATGGCGAAGAACCTGATAGGCGCCATAAGAACATTATTTAAGACATACATCTAGAGGACTGCTCCTAAGAAGGGTTATCCTCCATGAGTTACAGGTATGAGCACTATCTCATCTCCATCCTTAATCCTAGTATCAATCCCATCAAGAACATTGATTTCCCTACCATTAATAAGGATCAAAGCGTTCGGATTGGGGGTTAATGATACCGGGTCAATTAGAACCTCCCTCAGCCTAGGCGAATAATCAGTTAACAACCTCAAGAGATCTCTTAGTCTCATTGAACCCTCAACCTTAACGGTTGCAGAGTCACAGCCATAAGCCTCCCTGAAGATCCCTAGAAATTTAACCTTCACATTCATGATCCTCAGCCATCCAGAGAGGAACATCAATCCTCCCTTTCACTTGAAAACAGCTTTACAACTTCTGAGGCTATCCTAATGAGGTTCTCAGCCTCTCTAAATGATTTTTTACCCATAACCGGATAAAGATTAACTATCCTCTGGATAGCCATCTCGATCTCAACGAGACATCTCAGGACAGGATCCTCTATTGAACCCCTCTCAACAATCTTCTCATGAACTATATCTTCTATCGATGATGGATCCCCAAGACTATGATATATGGCTGCCTGAGCCTTCCTGAGAGCGTTGAGAATAGCGTTCGATGCAGTCTCAGGCATGGTCCGAGCTACCTTCAATTCAGCTCTAGCCTCCCTTAGATATCGCAGAGCCCAGCTCCTCCGATACTCATCTATAAACGTCATTAACGCAACCGCCTAAACAAGAGAGAATACAATAGATATCACTTCTTCTGTTTAGATATAGACACCAGCCTAGTTATATAC
>WAQA01000053.1 GCA_015520475.1 Candidatus Bathyarchaeota archaeon
ACCGTTAAGTATGGAGGAGATCGAGGTGACCGTGAAGATTCCATCACAATATGTTGGCAAGGCGTATGGAATAGTGAGAGGATTCGGCTCAGTAAAAGAGGAGAAGTGGCTACCGGACGGTTCATGGAAGGCTACATTAAAGATGCCTGCTGGACTCTACGGATCATTCCTTGAGAAAGTTGGAGAAGCTACGAAAGGAAGCTTAGAAGCTAAAGTTATAGAATAAACTTTTGAGTAGTGGGGTTAAATTGCCGATATTTTTTGAGAATAGGGATATAGTGGCTCCGGGAGATCTACTGGCTGAAGGAGAATACATAGCCGGAAGCAACACATATAAGGAAGGAAACAGAATTTATGCAAGCCGCCTAGGACTAGTGGACTATGAAGAAAAAAGAGTATCCGTCGTGGCTTTAAACGCCTTCTATGTGCCATCAGTCGGCGACTTAGTGATCGGAAAGGTGACTGAAGTGAACATAAACGGGTGGGTAATCGACATAAACGCTCCATACTCAGCTCTACTGAGAGCCTTCGATGTCATACCCAAATTTAAACCGCAAAAGAACGATCTATCAAAAGTATTTGATATCGGAGATATGATCCTAGCAAGAGTTATAGCATATGATAGGACTAGGGATCCGATATTGACCGTCAGAGAACCAGAGCTGGGCAAGATAACCCGTGGACAGATCGTCAAGATAACTCCTACAAAGGTTCCTAGACTAATAGGTAGAAGAGGATCAATGATAAACATGTTGAAGAGGGAGACAGGATGCAAGATAACAGTCGGCCAGAACGGCCTCATACTAATAGAATGTAAAGGGCCAGAGGAGGAGAGACTGGTCTCCATGGCAATATATAAGATTGAACAGGAAGCTCACACGTCAGGGTTAACTGATAGAGTTGTCGAGATGATAAGAAAAGAGAAAGAGAGGATGATCAAGAATGAAAAATGAAAAACGAGAGCTAATCGATAAAGATGGGTTAAGAGTAGATGGAAGAAAGAAAGACGAGCTTAGACCAATAAAGATCATGGTAGGCGTCCTCAGCAACGCTGATGGATCAGCATATATAGAACAGGGAAAGAACAAGATAATAGCGGCGGTTTACGGTCCAAGAGAGGTTCATCCAAGACATTTGGCGCTTCCAGACAGAGCCATACTCAGATGCCGCTATCACATGGCTCCATTCTCAGTTGAAGAGAGAAAATCTCCAGCTCCCTCCAGACGTGAACTGGAACTATCAAAGGTTATAAGAGAAGCGTTAGAACCAACAGTCTTCCTTGAACAATACCCGAGAACAGCGATTGACCTATTCATCGAAGTCCTACAAGCAGACGGTGGGACAAGATGTGCAGGAATAACTATAGGATCACTGGCCCTAGCCGACGCAGGCATACCTATGAGAGACTTAGTTGTTGCATGTGCAGCTGGAAAAGTTGATGGACAGATAGTGCTCGACCTAAACGATATCGAAGATAAAGAGGGAGAAGCCGACGTTCCAGTGGCAATGATGCCGAACCTAAACCTTATAACCCTACTTCAAATGGACGGTCTCCTAACACCCGAAGAATTTGAGGAGGCATTAAACTTATCGATTGAAGGATGTAGACGGATATACGCGCTCCAGAAAAAAGCATTAAAAGAGAAGTACATCTCGATACGAGAGGAGGTTGAGACGTAAAGGTGGTGTCCATAATGGTATCACGCATAAGACAGAGACAGATAGCAAAGCTGCTTACAAGTGGAAAGAGACTGGATGGAAGAAGCCTGACAGAGTACCGTGAAATCAAAGTTGAACCGGGCATAATAGAGAGGGCTGAAGGATCAGCATTGGTTCATATTGGAAGAACAAAGGTTCTAGCTGGAGTGAAAGTGGAGATAGGTGAACCCTTCTCGGATAGGCCGAACGAAGGGGTACTTACAGTGAACTCTGAATTTGTACCCTTAGCCTCTCCAGAGTTTGAGGCAGGTCCACCTGGAGAAGAATCAATAGAACTTGCGAGAGTCGTAGACAGAGGAATAAGAGAATCCAAAGCAATAGATCTCGAGAAACTATGCATAATTCCTGGAAAGAAAGTTTTTGTAGTCTTCATCGACATATACGTGCTTAATCATGATGGAAACCTTATAGATGCATCTGCATTAGCGGCGATGGCAGCCCTAATAAACACTAAGATATTCAATTATGAATTGGAAGGTGAAGAAGTAAAGATAAAACTCGGTTATACGCAGCTCCCAGTCGTGAATTATCCAATCTCAGTAACATTTGCAAAGATAAATGATAAGATGATAGTTGATCCAGGACTTGATGAAGAAGAGGTTATGGATGCAAGATTCACCGTAACATTCGATAAGAACGGGAATATATGCGCAATGCAGAAAGGCGGAGGAGGAACATTCACAAAGGAACAAATATTAGAGGCGATTAGAATAGGAAGAGAGAAAGCAGAAGAGATCAGGAGGCTGATCATCTAAAGATGGGAAAGAAGAGAAGAACCAGGAAGGTCGGTCCGACACGTGGATTCGGACCTAGATACGGAGTAACATTAAGGAAGAGATACATAAAGATAATTTCAACGATGAAGACGGATCATCCATGCCCACAATGCGGCCTAAAAACAGTTAGGAGAGTAAGCGTTGGCATATGGACATGTCGAAAGTGCGGTTTCACCTTCGCTGGAGGAGCCTACACACCAACAACGAAGATAGGCGTAACATCAAAGAGAATATCTTCAAGGATAACATAGGGACCATTATAGAATCATTCAGCTAAGAACGGTTTAAAAGTTGATTCTAATAACAACTTCTAGGAGGCCGACAAGGAGGATTAGAACCTTCTGTAATGAACTGTCGGCGACAATACCAAATAGTATAAGGGTTAATAGGGGGAAGATGAGTCTAAGAGACTTAGCTGAATACGCCATCGAAGAGGGATTTAAACGAGTATTCATCGTCGATCGCTGGAAAGGCGGTCCTGGAAGATTAAGGCTTTACATGCTTGGAGATGAAGGAATAGTACAGATACCACCTCAAATTTATATTAAAGGTATAAAGCTTAGAAGAGAGTTTAAGATTGGAAGGAAAATAATAAAGTCTCTTGCGATAATTAGAAGTCAGATATCCACAGAAGCGTTAAAGCTCACAGAAACATTATCCAGATTCTTCA
>WAQA01000054.1 GCA_015520475.1 Candidatus Bathyarchaeota archaeon
CCCATGAGAGTACCTGAAGGAGAAGCAGTCTCAAGAGTTGAGGCTCCAAGAGGAGAACTCATCCACTACGTCAGATCGAATGGAACAAGCAGGCCTGAGAGATATAAGGTTAGAAGCCCAACCCTAGGGAATATTCCAGCCCTCTGCAAGATGCTCATCGGACAGCATGTAGCGGACATACCGATAGTCCTAGCAGGAATCGACCCATGCTTCGCATGTATGGATCGAATGGAGATATTGGATATCCATAAGGGGAAGAGGAGAATCCTCAGCCTTGAAGAATTGAAGGGGAGGAGATGGAATGGCAGCTGATCTATTAACTGCGGTGCTGCAGGCAATCATATTTCCAGGCGCAGTCTTCCTAATATTATTATCATGCATCCTAGAATGGATTGACAGGAAGGTTGTGGCGAAGATACAGGGGCGTTACGGACCCCTCTATACTGGGCCCTATGGGCTCTGCCAGCCAATGATCGACATAGCGAAGCTCCTCTTCAAAGAGGATATAACGCCTAGGGATGCAGACAAGAGAATCTTCAACATAGCCCCGATACTATGCTTCTCCCTCCCATTAATGGCCTTATACCTGATCCCCATAAGCAGAGAGGCGCTGATAAGCTTCGACGGAGACATAATCCTCCTACTCTTCATCCTAACAATCAATGTGATAACGGTCTTCCTGGCAGGTTACAGTTCAGCATCTCCATTCAGCATCATCGGAGGAATACGCGCATCCCTCCAGATGATAGGATACGAGATTCCAATGGCCCTAGCCCTTATAGGCCCAGCATTAGCTGCTGGAACACTATCGATAAGCGGAATAATTAACTGGCAGCTCTCAAGGGGACTCTGGACGTTGATGCTTCAGCCATTAGGGTTCACCGTCCTCTTCATATGCCTCCTCGCAGAGCTCGAATTGGTTCCATTCGATATTCCAGAGGCTGAAACGGAGATAGTTGCTGGATGGAGAACTGAGTATAGCGGAAGAAAACTTGCATTGATCCGGCTTGGAATGGATCTTAAGATGCTACTGGCAGCAGCAATCATCGTCTCCCTCTACCTAGGGGGATCCGAAGCACCGCCAATCCCGCCGACAATAATCTTCCTAGTTAAGCTTGTGCCAGTCATACTCCTGCTTTCAATATCACATGCGGTTCTTGCGAGGTTCCGCATCGACCAGATGGTCTCTGGAATGTGGCGGTATTTGACGCCATTATCCATAATACAGATAATACTGATCTCTATAGGTTTAGGAAGGTGAAGGTATGCCCATAATAAAGGAGGCAATAAAACATCTATTCAGCCATCCGGTAACGCTTAAGTATCCATATGAGAGGACTGCTCCTCCAGCCGGTTTCAGGGGACGGCCAGTCTGGAACACGCAGAGATGCTTTGGATGTGGATTATGCAGTAGAATATGTCCTTCAGGAGCCATAGAGATGACTGGGAAGGGGAAGGGGGCTGAGATTACACATTACGTGGATAGATGCATGTTCTGCGGCCAATGCGCTGAGAGCTGCCCACGAAACGCCATAGAAATGACTGAGGAATTCGAACTTGCCGGCTTCAACCGGAAGAATATGATTCACAGATACAAAATATCTTGAGAAGTTTATCCCTTAAGATTCTTCCGGATCTCCCTCTCAGCTATAGCCTCCAGACATCTCAGCTTCTCCTCGGTTTCAGCCTCAACCTTCAACTCTATCTTAGGCTGAGTATTGGATGCTCTGATAAGGAACCAGCCGTCATCATCAACCACCTTAACGCCATCCAACATGACGGTGCGGTATCCTGCAGACTTAAGGCTCTCAGCGATCTCCCTTACAACCTTAAACTTCTCTTCGTCTGGACAATAATAGAATTTGACTGGTGTACATGGATGATGCGGTATGCCATCCACAATCTCGGATAGAACCTCCCCGCTCCCAGAAAGTATCTCCCCCATCTTCAGAACAGCATATATCGCATCGTCGAATCCGTAGACGTCAGCGAAGTATATGTGGCCGCTTATCTCACCTCCAAGAACCGCTCCCTCACGCCTCATAGTGTCCATGACATATGCACGTCCCACCCTACTCACCACGGGGTTGCCGCCTAACCTCTCAACAGCCTCCCTAACAGTCGATGAGCAGAATACATCGTACACTACGGTTCCACCCTTAACCCTCTCCAAGTAATGATGAGCCATCATAATCAACGTTGTATCTCCAGGAATCATCCTCCCCTTCTCATCGATGAATAATACTCGATCTCCATCCCCATCGAATCCAGCTCCGAAGTCAGCTCCCTCCTCAACCACGACGCGTTGGAGATCCATCATGGTCTCCTCGGTTGGCTCCGGTTTATGCGCCGGGAAGGATCCATCAGGTTCATCATTTATAGGTATAACCTCCATACCAGCTGATCTGAGGAGTGGTGGGATGATGTGGGAGCATGCGCCGTTCCCGAGATCAACAGCCACCTTCAACCTCCTCTTAATACTTACTCGATCAAGTATGAACTCTGAGTAGTCACTCAACACATTATCATATCTCTCAATCCTGCCCGGCGACGCCGATTCAAGATCCTCTGAGAACACCCTCCTCTCTATCTCTTCCATCCCCAACCCCTTAGCTAATGGGGATCCATCGCCCCTACAGAGCTTGAAGCCGTTCCATTCAGGCGGATTATGCGAGGCTGTAACCATTACGCCGCCATTCTTCCTGTAATGGATAACTGCGAAGTAGAGTACTGGGGTTGGGACAAGCCCTATATCAACAACGCTGCATCCGGCTGAGAGTAGACCGTTGATTATAGCTGCCTGAAGCCTCTCACTGCTTAATCTCACATCCCTTCCAACTATAATCTCTCTCTCAGCGCCGATGTAGGATCCGAATGCCCTCCCAATCCTCTCAGCAGCTTCCTCAGTTAAGTCCTCCCCATATACTCCCCTAACATCATATGCCCTGAAGATTCTACGTGGAATATCCAACTCAATCCCTGTCTCTAGCTTCTCTATATCAAAACGGTTAGATCAGTTACGAGTTTAAATTTTACCGTTGATCCTGGAAGACCATTGCTAACGCCCCGTATAGAACTGTGTCTCCTCCTAGAGCAGTCATCCTTATCTCCGGAAGCCTATTCACAACGTATTCTCCCACATACTTCTTGATCGGGTTGATTACGAGATCAACATTTTTAAGGGCAACTGTTCCCCCAACAGTGATCATCTCAGGATCATACATATTTATTACATTCGCGAATCCTATGGCGTTGGCCCTACCTATCTCATCTATAATCTCCAGTGAGAGTGCATCCCCCCTCTTAGCAGCGTCATAGATCATCTTAGCACTCAACCTGTCAAGGTCTCCACCTGCAAGCTTCAGGAGCAGACTCTCCTCAACCTCCCCTCTACCCTTCCGGCTTAACAGTAAACGGGCATACTTTGGAATGTTATCTCCGGAGCAGTAGGCTTCCCAGTGTCCCCTCTTACCGCATCCGCAGAGCAGACGGCCCTCCATATCTATCGTCATATGCCCTATCTCATGGGCATTTCCATCCTTACCGAAGATCACATGATCATCAACGTATATTCCGCCTCCAATCCCGGTGCTTATAGTTATGTAGACAAGATTCCGGATTGATCTTCCAGCCCCAAACATCTTCTCACCCATAACAGCGGCTAAGCAGTCGTTAAGCAGAAGCACTGGAACCTTAAGTTCATCCTTCACCGGATGAACTATAGGTATCTCATCGAATGGTAGATTAGCGAATTTCTTTATACGTTCCCTTTTAGGATCAAGTGTTCCAGCCGATGCGACGCCTACCCCCTCAACCCTCTCCAACCTGAACCTCTCCATCAACGTCCTCGAAATCCTGATTATCTGCTGGCTTATCCCTTCAGGTCCCTTACTCTTCTCAGTCCTCTCACTGATCCTCGCTATGATCCTTCCATTCCCATCTCCCAGAACAGCTCTTATATTGGTTCCTCCTAGATCCACGCCTATCCCATAACCCTCAGCTCTTCCAACCGCCAAATCCACCAATCTCCCTCTCAGTAGATATGGAAGGAGAACTCTCCCACAGATCCTTACACAATGAGAAGGATGATATCCACCTAAATATATAATACTTTTCATATCACATGAGGGGAGGCGTAAGGAGCAGTGATCCTTCCCTGGATAGCGGTGGGCTTAGAATGGATAATATGACGTTTCGAAACGGATCATCTTATCCACAACCCCCTTAAGAGGAGATATCACCCTATCTATTCTATCAACAACATCCCTCAGAGTATCATCTCCATCGAATGTTATCTTGAGATTTATCTCCCACCCATCCCTACGGAAGATATGCTTATAATCCTCATCCTCAAATATTTCATCATCACCGGATTTTAAGGCTTCAATCTCTTCCTCGTCGGCGTATAGATCCGCAAACTTAATAGTCCAGTAATAGACTTCGATATCTTCCAGTCCCTCATAGATCTTTTGATTTCGATTCTCCGTATAGTAATAGTAGTTATCTATGAAATAGTTCAGTTCCTCTAATCTCTTAGCCTGCTTCCTGAGGATGTAAACCACCCTTTCTATATTATTGAACTCTTTGATGTCTGGATTAGTAATGGCCAAGTAAACTTCAGCGAATCCTCCAACGATAACGTCTGGATGATCATAGACTATTGGGAAGAGCACATCCTCAATATGTTTTTTAAGGCTGAAGTATTCACCTTCATCTCTTCTCTCCTCATTAATTCTTCTCACCCTATCCTCTGAGACGTAATCCACATAATATTTGCTTAGGGCATCATCATCCAGCCATCCATACCAGAAGAAGACATAGCCATAATTTGATGGGATAGACCTTAAAAATCCCTTATTCGTATCCTCATGTGGATATGAAGCTTCAGCGTCAACCAAGGATTTGAAGACATACCTCATCTTTTGAGAAAAGAGGCTCTCATCTAAACCTATTAACTGAAATTTCAAGTCTCATCCCCACTCATAAAAGGAGAAGACAGCGTTCCTAAAAATCTATGAGGTATCCGCTTTAAAAGACTTTCCTCCTTTTCTGGATCTCCTTGATTCTAGAGTTTACTCGCCGAACACCATTTAAGTGTGGTGTGGATAGTATATGTGGTGTTGGAGGGGATTTGATGAAGGTCAGCGTGATAACTGATGAGATAAGCTCTGATCCTGAAACAGCGATTGAACTTGCCTCGGAATGGGGTATCCGCCATGTGGAGATAAGGGGTTTATGGGATAAGCGGGTTCCAGACATAACTCCTAAGCAGCTTGAAAGGTTGAAGAATATCTTGGACAGATACGAAGTTGACGTGGTAGCCATATCTCCAGGAGTCTTTAAGGTGAGGATTGATGATGAAGGAGCCATTAGACAGCATCTGATGAATCGTCTTCCAGAATCAATCGACCTAGCCGAGAACCTTGGAACAAGGATTATAGTGATATTCGGCTTCATATCTGATGGGGTGAGGGATGAGGAGGCCTTTGATAGGGCGGTGAACCTGCTTAGGCAGGCATCCGACTACGCAGCTAAGAGGGACGTGATATTAGCCCTTGAGAATGAGCCTATATGCATCGCTGATACTGGGAAGAGAACAGCTGAGATCGTAAACGCCGTCAACAGAGAGAATCTACTGATCAATTGGGATCCATGTAACGCTTACACTTCTGGAGAGAAGCCTTTCCCAGACGGCTACAGACACGTAAGGAATCTCATGGTTCACTTCCACTTGAAGGACGGGGTGATCTCTGGATGTGGAGGGGAGAGGAAGGTTAGGTATGTCCCTCCAGGAGAGGGAGAGATTAAAGTTCTGGAGCAGATAGAAGCCTTAAAGAGGGATGGATATGAAGGATTCATCTCTATAGAGACACATTTCAGTCCAAGAGTTAAGGGGACATATAGATGCTGGGCAGCCCTTAAGGAGATGCTTAAGAGGATCGGGGAGGATATTGAGTAATCCTCATTCCTGAATCAGCACCGCGACAACCCCGTCCCTTGGATCCAGCAGTAGATTATAGAGGGCCCTCTCAAATCCACTCATCATAATATAGGTTAACACCTGAACATTCTGTGATCCAAGATTTAGGTATTCGATGATGTCCCTTCCAGTATAGACCCCTCCAGTCGCGCTTATAGGAATATTTATGCTTCTCCTCCTCAACTCCCGGATTTGCTCCTGGTTTCTCCTCTTCAACTCCAAGCCTCCATGAGATGAACCGTAGACTCTGCCGGATCCACCTTCCCTGAAGGTTCTATAGAGTCTATTCGCTATGGTTACTCCGTCGCTTCCCCCATCAAAGGCAGCCTTCACCATCTCAACTTGAAAGTCCAATCCGAAATCAAGATTCAGGATTTTAGGGATAACCTTAACGTCGTATGGAGCTTCACGTATAATTTTAGGGGCCTCCCTATACCATCTTAGAACGGTCTCTTTATCCTCGGCTCTCCTCTCACCCTTCAAGAATGGACAGAAGTCTATCTCGAAGTATCTGTAGCCTATCTCACACATCCTCTCAACAGTGTAGATCCACTCATCAACATTCCACTCCTCATCGGGATCTGAGACTAGATGGCAGAGGATTGATGCTATAAGAGGAACATTAAATCTCTCACCGACATCATATGCCTTCTCAGCGAACTCTAAGTATTCAGGGAATCTCCTCGTGTCAAGCCCACCGTTCCAGTGTATCGTAGGATATCTCCCTTCAGGATCAACCTCCCTATCAATATACCACTTCATAAACGACGGTTTCCTCCTCAGGAAGCTCATCGACGCATTTCCATGCTCATCCTCACCTACAACCGACTTTAGAACTATAGCTCCGTAACCTGCCCTGCAAGCCCTCTCTATCTGGGATACACGTTGACTTAATGGTCCAGGAGCCAGGATCACAGGATTCTTCAATTCAAGATCCAAGTAGCATGCTGAGAGATCAACGCCGAATCTCCTATAAACCTCCCCCTCAAGATCAGAGAGTTCACCTTTAAAAGCAGCCTCCCTCAGCCTCCCAATCTCCACAGATTCACCTCTCATACATCGGATCCCCCATCAACAATCAACATCCCACCATATAACATTAAACATGGCAATCCTCAATTTATTAAGGGATAAAGGGAAAAATCTAAAGGGTGAGCATCCCTTTCAGACGTAAAAGTGAGAGGTTATGATTAGAATCGACGGAGATAAACTTGTAGGTTTAGCCGCCTCCCTAGTGAAGATTCCAAGCCAGAACCCTCCTGGAGAAGAGGCTGAAATAAACGAGTTCCTACTCCAGAAGATGGAGAGATTGGGCTTCAAGGTTTCTCAATACAGCCTAAGGTCTGAGGCTACATATCTGGTTGGAGTATTAGATCTAGGCGAGGGATCATCCATAATATTTGATGGACATGTTGACACTGTCCCAGC
>WAQA01000055.1 GCA_015520475.1 Candidatus Bathyarchaeota archaeon
CACTAGCTTTCTCTCCTTGAATATAAAAATTTTTGAGTGAGAACTGTGAACTTGAGCTTTCCTCATGTTATTAAGGTCGTTCCGAAAAAATTAACCGTAAGATATTTATTAATGTATTAAGAGCATTAAGCCTAAATGAGATAAACTATTAAAGGAGTGAGGCGGTGAAATGTCAGAAAGCAACTCTGTGCTGATCGGACGGAAACCCGTCATGAATTATGTCCTAGCATGTATAACCCTGTTTCATAGCGGAGCTAAAGAGGTTAACGTTAAGGCGAGGGGCAGAGCTATAAGTAGAGCTGTCGACGTTGTTGAGATTGTTAGGCGAAGGTTTCTACCAGACGTGAAGATTGGAAGCATAGATATAGGGACTGAGCAGCTTCAGCGGACCGAGGAAGGTGGAACCCCAACGAACATCAGTACTATCGAGATCACATTGACCCGGTAGGTTCTTTTAGGGCTAAGCTCCGCCCTCTCCTTTATTTTTGGAGGTTACCAGAATAAGTGAAAGCGGAGTTATGTCAGTTCTGCCTGAGAAGCGGAATATTATGTTCGAAGTGCAGGGAGAAAGTTAGGAAGGGCGTGGTTAGCGAGACCGATTTAAGAGTCGCCCGCCTACTCGTTTCCATCGAAGATAAGTATCCATCCCTCCAGGATGTCTACTTCTATAAGGCTGTTGAGGCTGATAATGTCCTAGCCATTCTTGTCGGGAAGGGTGATGTTCCTAGACTGCTCGGTTATGGAGGTAAAATAACGAAGTTTCTAAGCCAGAAGACTGGGAAGAAGATACGTATCCTAGAGTATGACTCTGACGAGAGAAAGTTCCTTGAGGATCTCTTCGCCCCTCTTGACATTCTAACTATAAATAAGATTTGGCTGCCTGATGGGACAACTGAGACTCGTGTTATCCTGAGGCGTAGGGGACGTGGAAAACCTAAGATGGACCTAGAAGCTATAAAGGAGATAGCTAAGAGAATTCATGGGTTAACCCTTAGGATTGAGTTTTCAGATTGACGGCGGAGTATCATATGGGGCTTGATGGTCTCGGCTCTTGGCGTAGGACGCATTATTCAAGTGAGATAGGCCCTGAATTGGATGGTAAGGAAGTCATAGTTTTAGGGTGGATACGTGATATTAGAGATCTTGGCGGCATAAGATTCCTAATCCTCCAGGATAAGGAAGGAACAGTTCAAGTAACTGTTCCGAAGGATGAAGTTAACAGCCAAGTCCTGAGTAAAGTTGATCTTCTCCAGAGGCAATGCTGTGTGGGTGTTAGGGGACTCGTTAGGAGGATGGATAAGGCTCCAGGCGGTGCAGAGATAATTCCCGAGGAGATTAGAATCCTCGGAGTTGCTAAGCATCCTCTCCCCCTCGATATAACCGGGAAGACCCCTGCCGAGATAGATGTCCGCTTAGATGCAAGGGTTCTTGATTTACGTCGAACCGAGAATCAAGCGGTCTTTAGGATACGTCATGCGGTTCTAGAGGCTACTCGTAGATTTCTGGTTGATAGGGGCTTCATAGAGGTTCATACGCCGAAGATAATAGCCTCCGCAACTGAGGGTGGAGCCGCCCTCTTCCCAATAGCATACTTTGAGAAGGAAGCTTTTCTGGCGCAGAGTCCACAGCTGTATAAGGAGCAGCTCGTCATAGACTTTGAGAAGGTCTTCGAGATAGGGCCTGTCTTCAGAGCTGAGAAATCCCATACAAGGAGGCATGTGACGGAATTCATCTCGATCGATGTTGAGGAGGCCTTTGTAACGGCTGAGGATGTCATGAAGTTGGCTGAGGATCTCGTACAGTACGTATGTAAGTATGTGAAGGAGAAATGTAGGTGGGAATTGAATGTTCTGAGACGTGACGTTGAGGTGCCTAAGGTTCCATTCAAGAGACTTACTTACGATGAGATCCTTGAGGATCTGAGTGATGAGGGGATGAGAATACCGTGGGGTGAGGATATTCCAACACCTGCTTATAGACTGCTTGGGAGACTTCATCCATACTTCTACTTTATTGTAGATTGGCCTACAAGCTTGAAGCCGTTCTATATAAAGCCTAAAGATGAGGATGAGAGGGTGAGTGAAGGCTTCGATCTTATGTGGCGTTGGATTGAGATAGCCTCAGGTGGAACACGTATAAACGATAAGGAACTCTTAATTAGAAGATTGAAGGAGCAGGGGTTGCAGCCTGAATCCTTCAAGTATCACCTGAAAGTCTTCGATTATGGTATGCCTCCGCATGCGGGATGGGCTATAGGCCTTGAAAGACTGGTTATGATGCTTACTGGAAAGGAGAACATTAGGGAGGTTATATTGTTCCCGAGGGATCGGTTTAGACTTACTCCGTGAACGTCATCCTCTTCATTGAGGCTCATTAAGAGACGCCTCTATTACTATTTCTGTAGGTATGGTCTGTAAAGTGTTAATCTCTACAATCTGATTTGCAGCTTCAAAAACTTTGATGGGATTTGATAGTGGACATCTCTTGTGGAAACGTAAACCTCCTCTCTTCATGTTGTTAGAAGCCAGCCTCAATTATCTCCTCCGGCTTCATGAATTCTCTCAGGAGGACTGTTGCATAGGAGCTCCTCTCCAACGTGAAGGTGAAGTTCACCGTTAAATCCGGCTGCTCATTGGATGAAACGTTATGTTTTAATTCTCTTGGTTTGGAGAGGATTCTTCTTAGGCATCCTGGAGAACTTATCTCTGGCATATCCTTAATGCGGAATGACTCCTTCTTGACGCCTTCCTCCTCCATCACTCTCCTCTCAATCTCCCCTTGTACTCCTCCAGAGTAATCCTGTCTGTATCCTATGATTGGGATTGCTATGCTGCTCTCTCCATTCTCTATCTCCTTCTTGGCGGCTGATAGGTTACCAGCTGTTACCCTATAATATTCTCCGGACGGTAAACCTGAACTGTTAAGTTTCAGTATATAATCTCCTATCTGCGGCTCGTCTAATGGAATACTATGCTTCATCCTTTCACTTAGGAAGCGGTTGAAGAGGTATGATTGGTACGCGTGGATGAATAATCTTCTGAGGGTTAATGGTAGTCGTCTCATCGCCCCATAAAAGTCGTTTCGATGCTTCATTAAATGTTTTAAGAGAATCCTCTCGTACGTCATGTATTTTGGGAGGCTCTTAAATGCCCCTTTAAAGTCCATGGTGTCCTTCAGGTATGTCCTTGCATCAGCAACTCTCCAGTTCTCGTATCTGCTTCCATCTGAGAGGAAGGCTGTTACGGCTCCTTCAACGTCTCCTTTTAGGAGGCATCGTCCAATTATATGTGTGATAGGCCTCCTTGTTCCGAAGCGTTGATGCCCAAAGAAGTTTGGGATTCCCCCTATCTCCTCCAGTTCACTCTTAATCCTTCCAATTCTTTCCTCGGCAACTTCACTCTTTAACCTTACATCTCTAACGTTTATGTCGAAGCTATTTCCGAGGAGGAGATGGGATGATATCTTCTCGTTAACGTAGCGTATCGGCTTAACTTCTATTCCGTTGATACGTATCCTTAATATTTCCTCTGGGGATATCCTACTTATCGTTATAAATTGGAAAGATAGGGATCTTGCATCTTTGATTCCGGCGTTCTGGATACGTTCCATATCTATCCCTAACTGTCTTGCGATTTCCATGAGGGCTAATATTGTATCCCAGTTCCTCTTTGCTAAGACGCAGAGTAGGTATCGTCCCCATCCATACTCTCCATTCGGGGCCTCCATGCTCTCTGCTGCTTTAGACCCGTCTATAAGAACCTCATTGACTATGAAGTCTTCGGGGACTGTACGTATCTTCCCGCCTATTCCAGGAGAAACCGTTGCATAAACCTCTATTCCAAGTTTGACTTCGAGTTCCGGGGGCTTCAAGGATATCCTCCTACAGTAATGGGAGATTACCGGTGACCCTATCTATTAGGTTTGAGGGGGCCGGCCCTATTCCCAGCGCTGTTAATGTTCCAGGCTTAAGCTCTGTTAAGCCCATATCAGTGACTAGGCCAATCGGTAAACCTAGAGCCTCAGCTTTCCCCTTAACGCTTAAGAGAGCATCTTCTGAGTTAACCTTTAACACTATCTTACGCTGTCCCTCGGTGAACCAGCTGCTCCACCATTCAGGCTTTATCCTCCTAGCCTTCTCAGCTGATAATATGGCTGCGTGGCTTGCTTGGGCAGCTATCTTTCCCACGCTCATGTTCAGATCTGCTCTTATCACAATAACCTGCTTATACTTGAATGTTACAGTCTTCATCTTTAGGATCACACCTAAATTAATCAGGGGGTTAAGTTTAAATCTTTAGCGGAATCTTTCACGGTGTCTAGAACCTGCTCTTCACAGATAACTCCAGATACCATCTTCGCAGCTGAACTTTAAATACTCTCCTCTTAGAATGATTAATTGATTGAGATGCGTAGGGTATGCTCTAGATGTGGAAAGGAAAGGTCGGAGATTAATCTTCCATATGCAAAGATGAGTCTATGCCCCCTCTGCTTTCAGGAGTTCTATGTGAATAGAATTCGGAGGACTGTTAGGGAGTTCAGCATGTTCAAGCCGGATGATCGGGTTGGAGTTGCTGTTTCAGGTGGGAAGGACAGCGTAGCTCTTCTCCATGGCTTATGCAAGGCTTTCCCCGAAGCGGACTTTGTTGCTTTACATGTTGATCTCGGAATTGAGGGTTACTCGCAGCATTGTAAAGTGAAGGTTGAAGAATTAGCTAGAAACCTAAACGTTGACCTATTCGTCTTTGACTTGAAGGAGGAGCTAGGCTTCTCCATATCCGACTATGCGAGGAGTCGGAGGGGTAAGGTGTGTTCTCATTGCGGAGTTATAAAGAGACATGTCTTTGAGGAGTTGGCTGAGAGGGCTGATGTGAAGGTTCTGGCGACTGGACATAACCTTGACGATTATGTTGCGTTGATGCTCAACAACTTCTTTGCTGGTAACTGGATTCAACTAGCCAGGTTGAAGGTTGTGTTGAAGCCTATACTTCCAAGACAGACTGTGAAGGTTAAACCTTTAATCAAGACCCCTGAAGATGAGAATCTCCTATACTGTATATATGCGGATATCCCGTTTAGAGATGTTAACTGTCCATATGCGCATACTTCAAGGCTGCGTAGGAACAGGGAGATACTTGACTTCCTCACCAAATATAACCCGAACTTTAAGTATCAAGCCCTCAAGAGATTCCTTGAGTTAATTGAGATTCTAGATGCCAGTATAAAGCAGCCTGAGTTGAGGACATGTAAGGTGTGTGGTTTCCCATCATCTGGGGAGATATGTGCCTACTGTCGTAGAATCGAGATTATGGTGAGGCATGATCCCTCCTGAAGCCCTGAAACTTTAATGGTTGCCAATCTTAAAGAATAGCCATGACTTCTTTTCTTTCTTGAATCTTATTAGGCAGTATCTCCCCTTCAATCTGTAACCGTCCAAGTTAACTATTATCTCCCTTTCGCTCCATCTCTCAGTTTCGTATGTTCCTCGATCCCATATCTCAACCTTTCCAGCTCCATACTCGCCTTCAGGGATGACTCCTTCAAAGCTGGCGTATTCGATTGGGTGGTCTTCAACCTCTATGGCCAGCCTCTTCACTCCCATCTTTTGAGGAGGCTCTTTCGGTACAGCCCAGCTCCTGAGAACCCCTCCCCTCTCTAATCTTAGATCATAATGTAGATGGCTTGCGTGGTGTTTCTGTATAACGAATAATCTCTTATCCCCTATCTTTTATCCTCCCCTATTCATAGGGGGATATCTCAACCATATACTTCAATATTACTGGTTACCATTAAGTTATTCTCCATCTCTCTATGATATTAGGGATCTTGCTAGTCTCGTCAGATAAGATTTGAAGCGGCTTGCCCTAAGATCTTCTATGCTGTCTATTGATCTCTGCACGTACTCTGCTATTCTATCTTTGCAGTACTCTATTGATCCGGCTTTCTCCATCATCCTCAAGATTTCTCTGGCATCCGCCCTGTCTAGGCATCTTCTATTCTTTATGGCTTCGTTGATCTTGTCCTCTATCTCTTCCCTCTCGGTCTGATTACTGGTCTTGTATAGGTGAATCAGTGGCAACGTTATACGTAGAGTTCTTAAATCCTTCGGGATCGATTCTAGGCTTGATGTTAAGTCGAGGAGATCATCTCTAAGTTGATATGCCACTCCAAAGTTTTCTCCATACTCTGAGAGTGAATTGATCTCTTGTGCTGATCCTCTCCCAGTTAATGCTCCACAGTATGCTGCTGCCTTGAATAGGGATGCAGACTTCTTCCTTATCTTTTCAAAGTATAACTCTTCCTCTAGCATGTCTGTGGAGGATGTTATGTCTATCTGTTCTCCATCGCATAGATCCAATGCGCTTCTGGCAACTGCTCTTATAATCTCTTCACCGTATCTAGATGCTAATTTGATGGCTAGGGCGATCAATGCGTCCCCGGTTAGAATGGCGGTATTCACTGTCCATCTCTTATGGACTGATGGAACCCCCCTCCTAGTCTCGTCCTCGTCGATTATGTC
>WAQA01000056.1 GCA_015520475.1 Candidatus Bathyarchaeota archaeon
GAATTGCTCCTAGTCTTTGCAGGGAGCTTCCTAGAGGGAACCTATCACAGCAGGCTCTTTTAATCTTGTCATTGCAGAAGCTCACACCTCCACAGATCTCCAGAACCCTCCAAACCCAAAACCAACCACCACACAGAAGAGGAGAGATACTTATCGACCCACATCCCAACCTAACAGATAAAAGACTCCCGCCCATAGAGCTAAAAGAAGCGCCGGGCCACTACAAGAGATATCTGATTAAAGTTAAAAAAGGAAATTTGATGGTTTAATCTCTTTATAGAGGGATTGATGAGTATTCTTAACGGCTCCTTGTTGATGCGACTTTGCTGATTCGTTATGAAGCATTAAGTTTTATATGTAAGTATAGTAAAGTTATAACTAAACTATTTAGGTGAGAGGTTATGGAGAGAGGAAGACGTACCCTCAGCCCACATGAAGCAGCCATAACAGCCATGTTCACAGCATTAGTATGTATCGCAACAATCTCATTCACGATCTATGTTCCACAGACAAAGGGGTTCTTCAACATCGGCGAAGCAATGGTTTATATAACAGCCCTACTCTTCGGGCCTCTAATAGGCGCCGTTTCAGGAGGGGCAGGTTCAATGCTTGCAGATCTAATTTTAGGATACTCGCATTATGCACCCGCAACGTTAATAATAAAAGGGTTTGAGGGGGGCATAGTAGGCCTCCTAACCAGAAAGAGGCCTAAAATAGCCTCTGAAAGAGAATGGAAAATAGTCACCTCCATAATGGGAGTCTTCTTAGGAGCAGCTCTAGGGATAATAGGAGCAACATATTACAGCGGCTCAGTGGAGCTCTACCTTGGACTCTCAACTGAACAATCAACTGCAATATTAAATGTACCATTCTATGTCTGGTACATCCTAGGGGGACTAGCAGCTTCTGCGATAATACTATCCGGTCTACTCGTAGAACCTGAACTCGGCTGGACGGTGATATCTATAATCTTAGGGGGATCAATAATGGTAACAGGATACTTCCTCTACGAACAGTTTCTCCTAGGAGTATTGGCCTACGCTGAAGTTCCAGTTAACATTGGACAGATGACCATTGGACTAATAGTTTCAATTCCCGTCGTAAGAGGAATATATAGGTATCTACCTTCACTGAGGGGGAGATATTAGACAGGATTAACGGATCCCTTAATGACATGGCCGGCCAGCTCACCGACATATCGACCTCCATCGACAGAGACGACACCATTAACTATAACATACTCAACACCAACAGGATACCGGAAAGGATCCTCATAATCAGCCATATCAGATATGCCGGCTGGATCAAAGATTACAATGTCGGCGCACATCCCCTCTTTCAGTAAACCTCTACCCCTAAGATTGAATCTTTGAGCTGGAAAAGATGTCATCTTCCGTATAGCCTCTTCCAACCTAAGAATTTTAGATTCGTTAACATATTTTCTTATGACTCTAGGGAATGTTCCATAGTTCCTCGGATGGACATAGCCTCTTCTCGACCGAGGAACAGAGTCTGAACCTATCATAGAGAATGGATGCTTTATAACAGCTGCTACATCGTCACTACTCATTGAGAAGAATATGACAGTTAACTCGTCCTCCTCCTCAACTATCAAGTCAAAGATGCAGTCTAGAGGATCAACACTCCTAATACGAGATATATCATTTATACTCATACCTTGAAATCTTCTATTCTCCTCTGACTTGACTGATGCGATGACTATTGAGTCCCATTCACCATACTTTATGAGGGGAGAAACATCTATGCTTCTCGGAATCTCCTCTCTCAGCCTCCTCCTAATCCCTGGATCATTAAGTCTCTCAATAACCTTCTCCAATCCACCTTCAGAGATCCATTTGGGAAGAGAAGGAGAAAGACTCCAGCTACATCCAGCAGTATATGGGTAAACATCACATGTAACATCCAGTCCCTTGGCCCTCGCCTCCTCGAAGATCTTAAGCGTCTCATCAATCTTTCCCCAATTAGGCCTTCCAGAAGCTTTATGATGGGATATGTGAACTGGAAGACCAGCATCCAAGCCCACATCAATAGCCTCATTAACCGCCTCAATCAACCTATCAGATTCATTTCTTATGTGACTGGTGTAGATTCCTCCATATTTAGCAACAACTCTACAGAGCCTCATCAACTCCCATTTATCAGCGTAGCATCCGGGAGGATATATTAGACCTGATGAGAGACCCAATGCCCCATCCTCCATTCCCTCAGCAACCAAAAGTTCCATCTCTCTAATCTCATCTTCATCGGGCCTCCCATCCTTAAAGCCTAAAACACATTCCCTAACAACACTATGACCAATAAGAGAAGCAACATTGACAGGTATACCGCGTTCTTCAAGCTCACTGAAATATTCAGAGAAGGACGACCAAGGAATCTGCTCTTTAGATTCCCCTCCAGGAAGCCTCCTCACACGTCTCAACGCTTCTTCCACAGCTTCACCCATCAAAGGAGCAGCAGAGAACCCGCAATTACCGATTATCTCAGTAGTTACACCCTGCCTTAACTTAATATCCACTTTAGGATTGACCCATAATTCGAAGTCTGAATGGGAGTGAGCATCTATGAACCCTGGAGACACAACCATTCCAGAAGCATCTATCACTCTCCCAGCATCTGAAGGGCCAATTTTACCTATATCCACTATTTTGCCGTCCTTGACGCCTATATCAGCCTTATACCATGGATTCCCAGAACCATCAACAATCTTCCCGCCGACGATTAGAACATCATAACCCAAGGATAACCCGACCCTCAGCTCCACATCAACATAACATGGTTAATAAAGTTTAATTTATGTTGCGTCGAGACTATTAAAGAGATGGTGATCGTCACCCTTAAAGTGACATAAACACAAAGGGAGACAGCAAAAGATTTTAGTGATACTCTCTGCTTTCTATCTATACTTATCCAAAGGAAGGTTAGATAGATGAACATTATAGTTGTAGTTTCGGATACGCTTCGACGAGATTTCCTCGGCTGTTACGGTAACGATTGGATTAAAACTCCAAATATAGACAGGTTTGCTGAGAACTCTATAATATTTGATAATGCATATACAGGATCATTTCCCACAGTTCCACAACGTTCAGATCTCTTCACAGGCAAATACTGTTTCCACACGAGAGGATGGGCTCCGCTAAACCCTGAAGAAGCAACCTTCCCAAAACTATTAAGAAAGAATAATTACTACACTGTAATGTTCACTGATACTCCACATATAATAGGAGAATACATGAACTTCTGTAACAACTTTGACAGTTGGAA
>WAQA01000057.1 GCA_015520475.1 Candidatus Bathyarchaeota archaeon
ACCAGGAAGTTCTCGATGAACTCAGCTCTTATAATCCTGTTCTTATCTGTCATGGAGGCTCACTTACATGGCGAAGGCGAGTATGCGGCTTGCCTCTGAAGCGTCCTCAGCCTTATCAGCTATGTCCTCGAAGAGTTGGATTACATCCCTTAATAGGAGGAGTGTTGGGAGGCCTATGTCACTGCATAATATTTTGATTTCGAGTTCCCTGTATAGGTCGTCGACTGATCTCTCAGCAGTCTCAACGTCCTTCGCCTTCTCAAGGACCTTTGATACGCTATAATTTAATGTGAAGACTGTCTCTCTGAGCTTCAGGATTGACTCGAAGACTGCTCCTGCAAGGCTTACAAGGTTACCTCTTATCTCTGGAGGTATCTCCCATTTCCTCTCCATCATCTCTATAAGTCTGAAGGCTATTCCCTTGCAGAAGTCGGCGATCTCACTTGTTATGTCCGTGAAGCGGAGGAAGTCGTCTCTGTTGATTAGTATAGCCCCTATCTCTGTGAGTTCTTGGGCTACAACTCTCTTAGCCGAGTCGATATCGTCTCCGAGGCTTAAGATTTCATCGTAGAGCTGCTTAGCCGATTCTATATCTTCCTTTGCAAATGAGTCTACCAGCTGAGCCGTCTTCCTCGATATGTCTACAACCTTTCTGAAGTGGTCCTGGCAGACGCTTAAAGCCCTCATCTTCACACGATATTCTGTTTCAGCCGGAAAAACCATTATGCACCCTCGCTCTTTCCAAGCAATCTCCAAGAATAAATAATGTTGAGGTCTTTAAAAAAGGTACCGAATCATCCTTTGAAGGGTGTTCCAAGCTCATGGAACTCCTTCTTGAAGCGGAAGTACTGATGTAGGGAGTCAGGTAAATCTTTAATCTTCGCCCTAACCTGTCTCCATGTATCTCTGTCCCTGAGCGTTACAGTGTCATCCTCAAATGTTTGATAATCAACCGTTATGCATATTGGGGTTCCAATCTCATCGAATCTTGCATATCGCCTCCCTATTGATCCTGACTCGTCATACTCCACTGAGAATCCCTCCTGGAGTAGGATTCTATAGATCTCCTTCGCCTTCTCTGTTAGGCCGTTCCTGCTGACCAGTGGGAGAACAGATACTTGGATGGGCGCTATGTCCCTTGGAAATCTAAGTATGACCCTTCCATCCTTAACTGTGTATGCATATTCTAATGCTACGTAGACCAGCCTGTCTGAGCCGAAGCTCGGCTCTATCACGTGAGGTATGAATCTACGTCCCTTCTCAGTGATCCTCCTATGGATCACCTGTACATGTTCAGGTTTAATCATGTACTCTCCAATCTTGTAGAAGCCCTGTTCTCTGAGCGATTCTTCAACCTCTTTTGGATCCGCCTTTGAGAGTGCCGCTAGAACCTTTCCAGCCTCATCCTTGAATGTTGAGCTTATCTCTTTGATGATGGGTTTTATCTTTGATTCTGTCCTTGTAACTGCTTCCTTATGCTCCTTGAAGACTCTCATGTCAACCCCGCTCTCCCTCATGTGGCATCTCAGATCATAGTCTGTTCTGTAGTTGTGTCCTGAAACTTCAGTCCAGCCCCAACGTTCAAGGTATACTTCCTGATCATATCCTTGGATCGAGTAATGCGCCCTCTCCCAGCTCAGCTTCTCAATGAATCTCTGTTTATCCTCTGGTACACCTAGCTCCATAAGGAATCTTTTAGCGAGGGCCATGAAGAAGGCTTGCCATTCCATCTTGATGTATCCCTTCTCCAACGCCTCCTTCACTGTAACTTCGACTGGCTCATCGGATCCCTTCATCCGAACCTCAGCTGGTATCAGCCTTAAAACTTCATCTTTAACCTCTTCTAGGAGTGGACATTCAGGCTTTTCAGGATCAAAGAAGAATTCCAGGTCTATTATGGTGAATTCTCTAAGTCTTATTGGGCCTTGCCTTGGCGATATCTCATTTCTGAGGGCGTGGCCAATCTGGGCTATTCCTATAGGCAGTCTCTCCCTAGCCTGCTCATATAACCTTTTAAATTCAACGAAGATTCCTTGGGCTGCTTCAGGCCTTCCATACCCGGTCATGTCTGAGTAGGGCCCTATAACAGTCTTGAACATTGTAAGGAAATATTCCGGTTTGCTGAATTCTCCATTGCATTCTGGACATTTCACATTCCACTTCTCGATTTGCTCCTGGAGCTCTTCAAGGTTCATCTTTTC
>WAQA01000058.1 GCA_015520475.1 Candidatus Bathyarchaeota archaeon
ACTCATAAATGAGTAAAAATAAAGGATCATAAGAACGAAACGTCAACCATCAAAGCAGAAAAATATTTAAAGATACAGGGTCCCCTTTAGGGGGGAGGGGGACATTTTGGGTTACAGCAGAAGAAGCCGCATCATAGCTGCAGTGTCGCTTCTAGGATCAATACATGCAATTCTCGTAGCGATCCCAGGAATATGGAGAAGCTGGATGATAATAATCGAGCCTATTGAAGGGTTGATACTGGGCCCCTTCGGAGGGGCGGTCTCAGCCCTCATAGGCAGCTCCATCGGGAGGATTATAAGGCCGAGGGCAGGAATACTCTACATTTTCGGTTTAGGCGAGGTTTTAGGAGCCCTGACATCCGGGCTAATATTTAAAGGAAGATGGAGAGATGCATTGATAATCTACGCTATAATGCTCAGCGCATACTTTATACATCCACTCGGCAGAACATTGCCGGCATGGGCTCTCTGGGACATCTACATAGCCTTCTCATTAATACTTCTATCACCACGCCTCATCAATAGAGCATTAAATGATAAGGAGAACACTAAGAAGTTAACTCCGGCAGTGGCTATAGCCTCATTCATAGGGATAGAAGCAGACGTCCTAACAAGAATCTTCCTATTGATTCCAGTAGGCCTCTATAATGTTCTAGGCATCCCAGAGAATGTTCTTCCAGTGATATGGATGGCTGGAGCTGTTGAAACACCAGTGGAGAGCATAATAAGCGTTACAGCCTCAATCATCATAGGTGTACCATTATTAAGGGCCCTCCTAAAGAGCGGGGTGATTGAATGGCCAATGACATAAACCACCCAGCACCTCTAACGTTTCAGTATAGCAGCGGGAAGGATCATATGAGGAGGAATTCAACAGTAGAGGATCACATCTAACCCTCCCATACACTCGGAAGGAATTCTTGAGGGGATGAGAGAGTTTAGGTGTACCTACCATACTTCTTAACGAGTTCAATAACTCTCTTATACTGCTGGAAACTGACGTTCTTGGGAACGGAATGATCTGAATGGTAAATGTATCCTCCACCCTCCTTTGCACGTCCAATCTTCTCTTTTATCTCCCTCTCTATAGGCTTCGGATCATCAAGAGCCATAAGCCTAACATCTATTCCACCCATAAAACAGATCTTGTCGCCGTACTCCTCCTTGAGCTCTACTAGATCCATGCCTGCTTTAACCTCTAGGGGCTGCAGACAGTCTATCCCCTCCTCAATGAAGTATGGTATAAGATCCTTAACCATACCACAGCTATGCAACAGAACATACATACCTTTACTATGGAAGAACCTGCATAGCTCCTTAAAGACCGGATGGAGCTGCTCCTCAAAATATTTAGGTGAGAAGAAGAGCCCCCTTCTATAACCAAGATCACAGAACAGAAAGGCAGCATCAAACTTGAATCCTCCCTTAATCATTATATCACACATCTCCATAACGAGTCTAGCATCCGTCCAGTACATATCCTTAACCCATTCCGGATCCCTAATTATCGCTTTGAGAAGTCTCTCAGAGGACACATACCTCTGAATCTTATCATACCCAACCGGAGCATTATACGTTATGAATCTACCAAGGGCATACTCACGTTGAAACCTCTGTAGACCCGTTACCCAATCAACCCTATACTCATTAGCCTTCAACCTAGGCTTTATCTTCTCCCAATCCTCACGGCTCTTACATGCATAATCAATTATCATCGGCGTTGTAGAGTAGTCACGATGGTTCTTCCTTACCTCACCATAAGGATTCCTCTCAATAATGTACTCATCATTCTGATGTAATATCTCAACTGGAAAACGCGGAGACGTATCAGCTCCAAAACCAGCAATCTCGTAACCGAAGTAATCTGAAGGTGACACTCCTGAGGGGAGACCTTCACTCCTCCACCTATCGATAGTTGCCTGCCAAGGACTATCATGGATAGGGATCCTATCGGCTTCACGATGCTGTAGAGCCAACTTCACCCTTTCACGAGGAATCATACTCCAGCACCCAAAGAATAGAGAACGCCAGAGTATAAAACATTAACTATGGCGGTCAGTCACCCACGTCTAGAGAATGCTGGCTTGCAACTTTGATTTTGTGTGATCGTAGCTTGGGTCGCTGCATCATATTCGCCTCCAAGCTTGCCGTAGATTTATCATGCAGCTCAGCTCTCGACCTCACATCGCCAACGTAGCCGAGGGCATCCTACACCATACCGAAGAACATTTTATAGCTTCTCTAAGCAACCCCCATACTTCGTAGATTTGAGAATGTTCAGAGACGGATACTCCTGCACTCAGCAGCTTCCAACAGAAAAGAGGGTCCAATCCCCACCGCTAAAGGTGACTCTCCTTGCAGATCTGATAATCCGAAAACCTCATATTTAAGAGGGTCTGACCAATATAGGAGGGGTCGTCGGCTAGCTTGGTCTAGGCTCCGAGATTCGGGCTCTCGGGACCCCGGTTCAAATCCGGGCAGCCCCACCACATCTGCCATACATTAACTAATTTTTTTAATCATTTGAACATTGGTGGATGCTGTCTCTTATACACATC
>WAQA01000059.1 GCA_015520475.1 Candidatus Bathyarchaeota archaeon
CTCTTTAAGGGTGTATCCGTTTACTGCGATTCTACCGTCAATCCTCTTATTGAAGGCCTTCATTATAAGGGTCTCTATGAATTGTCCAGCTTCCCCTCCAAAGATCATGGAGAGACACGCCGAGAACTTCTCTATCTTTGATGGTATATCCCTCTTCTTTACGTATTTCTTCTCTAAGTAGTAGTATATTATGCGCGCTGTATCTCCGCCTATCCCCATTAAGGACTCATCTATAACCTCTAGAACGAGGCTGTTAAAGTCTCTCTGCCGGTTTCCAGCTTTCTTTAGGGAGTATTCTTCACTCAACTAATCAAATCCTAATATGCGCTTCTAAAATAGTATTTGTAACTGTAACTATTTATAGTTATCTATACATTTATATAGCAAAGAAATATTAGTTACGCATACCTCTACATATATAGAGTTAAAGAAAAGCCTGTTTGAAGTTGAAAGTAAAAAATCCGAGAAGCATCAATCTATTGGGCAAATTGTTTGTAATGGAAATTCTTGAGGCTGTGAACGAGTCGCCTAAGAGGTACATGGACCTTAAGGATCACTGTCCAAATGATAGGACGAGATCCACTAGGTTGAAGGAGCTGAAGAAGCATGGCCTTATAGAGGCCGTTATAGTTGAGATTGAAGAGCAGAGCATCATTCATTATGCTATAACAGAGAAGGGTGAGGCTGTTCTAAGGCTGCTTCAGCAACTGGAAAGAATGCTGGAATCGTAGATTCAGCACCCTTTAATGCTCCATCCCGATTTATAGGTAAATATTAAAAGTGTACTTCTGAATATCTTATTGATAAAAGTTAGATGAAGGCTCATGGTTAAGGCCTGCTTCAACAAGTTTATGTTCCATTCATCAACAGTTGTGGTTACATCCTACCCTCTTAAGTAATGTGGGTGCTGTATGGTTGAGAATATACTTCGGCGTGTGCGGTATTGGACTTGGACATATAGGCAGATGCGTCCCTATTGCGAGGAGACTTATTGAGAAGGGTCATGAGATACTCTTCTCAACCTATAGGGATGGAGTAAAATATCTAAGAAGAGAGAACCTTCCATTCATAAAGGTTCCATCCATAGGGTTCATGGTTAAACCCGATGGAACCGTAGATTTTAGGCAGACGGTTATAAATCCCGGCCCTTTCTTTGCGTCCTTTACTCTGGTGAGGCAGATTGAGGCTGAAATAAAGTTTATGAGGGCCTTCAAGCCTGATGTTATCGTCTCGGATTCAAGGGTCTCCCCTCTATTGGCTGCGAAGATGCTTGAGATACCTGACATCTGCATCCTCAACCAGTTCCAGATAATAATTCCTAGGCGTAAACGTTTCTTGAGGCTGGCTAAACTTGTAGATACAGGCGCGCTTGCGGTGATTGGGAGAATATGGACGAGTGGAGCGGCTAACCTAATGATCCCTGACTTCCCCCCTCCATACACATTGTCAGCTGGAAACCTTAGAATACCGAAGTCATATCAGAGACGTGTCCGATTGATCGGGCCTATCCTACCAGTTCATCCAGATGATCTGCCAAGTAAGGAGGAGCTCAGGGAGAAGCTTAACCTAGATCTGGATAAACCATTAATATTCGCTCCTATAAGCGGTCCCTTCAGGGAGAGAGCGTATTTCACGAGGATTCTGCAGGAGATCCTCCAGGATTTCCCATCGGATTATCAGGTTGTTATGTCGCTTGGAGACCCTGACGCTTCAAAGGAGCCGATTGAATATGATGGTGTCAGAATATACGGTTGGGTTCCGAATAGATTCGAGTACCTTAAGGCATGTGACATTGTGATTTCTAGGGCTGGTCATGGAACCGTTACCCAGGCTATGTGCTTCGGTAAACCTATGATACTTGTTCCAACGCCAAGCCATACTGAACAGATCAATAATGCTAGGAGAGTGTGTGAGCTGGGGATAGCGGAGATCCTTGATCAAGAAATGGTTAATAAAGAGTCTCTCCTCCGCCTAATCGATAAGATATTAACGGATGATGATTATAGAAGGAATGTTGAAATGGTCAGGAGGGCTGTCTCCGAATTTAACGGTTTGGACACCGCTGTAGAAACTATTATAAATGTAGCTTCAAAGTTTAATACGAAGCAGAAGACGGTTTTCAGCAGCATTTAAGTATAAGTTCAACTTTTATGCTGTATTTGGAGGTGTTTAGGGCTCGTTAAAGTACTCGTTACATGCGCTTGGCCATACATCAACCATATTCCACACTTAGGCACCCTCCTACCAGTCCTCTCAGCCGATGTCATAGCCAGATATTACAGGCTTAGGGGAGATGATGTTGTCTTTGTAAGCGGCTCAGATGAGCATGGCACACCGATTGAGGTTGAAGCGATAAAGCAAGGCGTGCATCCTAAAGAGTTAACGAATAGGAACCATCGGATAGTCTCTGAACTCTTTAGGAAGTGGGGTATATCATTCGATAATTACTCACGCACCGAGAATCCAAATCATATAAGATTTGTTAGGGAAACCTTCAAGCGGATAGAGGAGAACGGATACATATTCACTCAGGAGATGGATCTACCGTACTGCGAGAAGTGCAGCCGCTTCTTACCTGACAGATTCGTTGAGGGGACATGTCCATACTGCGGATTTGAGGGGGCCAGGGGAGATCAATGTGAGAGGTGTGGCAGACTTACTGATCCGGCTAGGCTGATGGATCCATACTGTACCATCTGCGGTTCTAAACCTATCATTAAAAGGGTTAAGCACTGGTATTTTGACATGCCAAAATTCACGGATCAACTGATCAAATATATCGAGAATAATAAAAGGTTGTCTGTGAATGCTAGAAACTTCAGCTTGAACATTCTGAGGGAAGGGTTGAAGCCGAGGCCAATAACACGTGATAATGAATGGGGTGTACCGGCGCCCTTCAAGGGCTCTGAAGGAAAGACGATATATGTATGGTTCGAGGCTGTTTTAGGATATGTCTCCGCAACGATAGAGTACTTTAAGAATCGTGGAAGTGAGGGATGGAGAGAGTACTGGTTTAACAGGGACGCTAAAACCCTCTATTTCATCGGGAAGGATAATATACCCTTTCATACCCTAATCCTTCCAGCGTTGCTGCTGGCTACACATGAAGGATACAACCTTCCATGGAACGTCTGTACAAACGAGTTTCTAACATTTAAAGGTCAGAAGCTCTCTAAGAGTAGGAGGGTTGGCATATGGATCGACGAAGCCTTACAGATGTTCCCTGTTGATTACTGGAGGTACACCCTCATATCTATAAGGCCTGAAACTAGAGACTCAAATTTCAGCTGGTCCATCTTCCTAGAAAAGGTTAACTCCGACCTGAACGATACCCTGGGAAACTTCGTTCATAGAACACTGGTATTCATAAACAGGTACTTTAAAGGGGTTGTACCTGCACCTAAAGACTTATCCGACGATGATAAACTTGTCCTAGACAATGTTAAAGCCCAAGTTGACAAGGTCTCTGAGGATCTGGAGAAGTTTAAGCTCCAAGCAGCCCTCAGAGATGCTGTGGAGCTCAGCCGTTTAGGGAACCGATACTTGAATGAGAAGCAGCCTTGGAAGACTATAAAGGTGGACCCGCAATCTGCAGGTAACGTCCTCTACGTCTCCATCCAGATATTGAAGGCTCTCTCAGTTATCCTCGAACCGTTCATGCCGTTCACATCTAAAGAGATGAGGCGGATGCTTAATATACGGGAGGATGTCAGATGGGATGACGCCTTAACACCTATAAATCCAGGTCATAGAATCGGGGAGGCTAAGATCCTTTTCCGTAAGATAGAGGAGAACGAGGATAAGCTCCAAGAGATGCTTGAGGAGATAAGAATGAAATCTGAAAGGGTATCATTTGAAGACTTCTCAAAGATTGATATTCGGATCGGTAGAATTGTAGAGGTTAAACCTATCCCTAAATCAAAGAAGCTCCTTGAACTTGTCATTGATATTGGGGATGGCGATACAAGGAGATGTGTCGCCGGAATAGCTGAACATTACAGTAGAGAAGATCTCGTTGGAAGACTGGTTGCGGTTGTAGCGAATCTGAAACCGAAAAAGGTTTTCGGCGTGTCATCTGAAGTGATGATTCTGGCCGCTGTGGATGGTGAGAATCTAGCGCTTATCCAACCTGACAAACCAGTCAAAGCTGGCAGTAAGATCAGCTAAAGTGAATTGGATTGCTGCTTAAGATAGACCTCCACGTCCACACATTCTACTCAAAGGACTCCCTCATCTCACTTGATGATATAATCCGCTACTCCCTCCTCCGCGGCTTAGACGGAGTTGCAGTGACGGATCACGACACGGCTGAGGGAGCCTTAAAGATATGTAAATGTGAAGACTTGATTATAATTCCGGGTGTAGAGGTTACAACCACTCTTGGACATATACTGGGACTTAATATCTCAACATCAATCCCTAAAGGCTTAACCCCTGAGGAAGCGATAGACCTGATACATGAAGACGGCGGTATAGCCGTCTCTGCCCATCCCTATGGACTCTTTAAAGGCGGATTAGGCTCACATCTACATAAGAATAATTATGATGTAGATGCTGTCGAAGTAATAAACTCCTCATCCTTTCCATTCTCATTATCTACAAGTCTAAATAGGCGTCTAGCTGAGAGGCTCTCTCTTCCTCAGACGGCTGGAAGCGACTCTCACATTCCGGAGACGATAGGTTTAGCATATACCATAATAGATTCAGAGATGGATGTTGAATCCATTGTTGACGCTATAAGGAAGGGTTCGGTGACTCCATATGGGAGGGGAATGCCGATAAAATACAGGCTCAAAAAGGCTCTGTATGGTAGGAGAAGGTCTATTCCCTAATACTCTTCAAGCTGATATAGATCTAGATCAACGTTTAATGTTTCCTTCATATTCTGCTTTTCTGAGACTGTTAATTCTATATCTCCGGTTTCGGATCCGCTGAATAGATGGGGTGACTGAACCCCTGTCATGATCAATGTTACCCTTAATGTCCCCTCTAATTCAGGGTTCACTCTTGCACCCCAGATCACCAAGGCATCATTACTCATCATCTCAGAGATTATCTCGCCAACCCTAGTCACTTCATCGATACTCATATACTCATCGCCTGAAACATGGATTAACGCCCCCTTTGCACCTGCATAATCCACGTCTAGCAGCGGCGTTCTCAAAGCGTTCTTCACTGCTTCCTCAGCTCTGTTAGGTGCGTCTGATTCCCCTATCCCTGCAACGGCGACTCCTCCACGTTTTATAATGGTCTTGAAATCTGCGAAGTCAAGGTTTATTAGGCTTGGCATAGAGATGGTCTCCGTTATCCCCTTAACCATATTGGCTAATACTTGATCTCCAAATTTAAATGCCTCATTTAATGGTAGGTGGGGGGCAAGCATCATCAACTTATTATTGTCTACGACGACGACGGTGTCACAGTTCTTCCTCATCTCAGCTAGTCCGTTTCTCGCTATCTCTATTCTCCCCTTCTCAATCTTGAAGGGCATAGTTACAACTCCAACCACCACTGCACCCTTCTCCCTCGCTATCTCAGCTACTACAGGAGCTGCCCCTGTACCTGTTCCCCCGCCTAGACCACATGTTACAAAGGCTATATCAACGCCTGAAAGAACCTCTTCAACTTGGCCTCTTGACTCTTCAATGGCTGCTCTTCCAATCTTAGGATCTCCTCCAGCGCCGAGCCCCTGCGTCAGCTTCTCCCCAATCAATATTTTATTGTTTGCATATGTAGAGTTCAGGTGCTGCATGTCAGTGTTTATGGCTATGCATTCAGCTCCTACCAGCCCTGACTCCATTAGGCGGCTCACAGTATTATTTCCAGCCCCTCCAATCCCAAGTACAGCGATTCTGCAGCTCCCAGGCTCTCTTATCCCTTGAGGAACATGTTCCTCCCATACATATTGAAGGGCTCTATCTGCTAGCTTTGCCATTACCTCTCCTACCTCGGAGCTCCATGTTAATCAAGTCTCTAACGGCGACTCTAATGGCCTCTGCACGGTGCGGATAATACTTCTCACTGACAAGCTTATCTAAAGCTTCGATGTATGGCTCCGGCAAATATAATGTTATCAGCTTCATTCTTTTCATCACCTCTTTATGAAGAAGGATTTGATTATGAAGGTATATTTCTTTTATATTAATAGAGAAATATGCTTCAAACATGAACGTTCCTTATACTTATAAATTTTTCCATCGCCATAACCGAAAGATTACACCCATACCTTAAAAATTAAGGATGCGCCAATAAAAGCATTTATCATTTTACTGCTCAAATAATTAGTGTTAGATCCTTTAAATATTCGTTCTTCAAAGAATCTCTGAGATGTAAAGGAGGGGATGTGAAAGGGTTAATGTCTGGAGATGTTGCATCATACACTTCTCAGAGAGCCATTAGTATACCAGTATATTTTGAGAGTTATGGGTGTTCCGCGAATAGGTTCGACCTAGAGGTTATGATTGGTATACTGGAGAATTTAGGGTGTAGGCTGGTTGATAACGTTGAATCTGCCGATGTTATACTTGTTAATACCTGCGGCGTGAAGAAACCTACGGAAGATAGAGTTCTTAATAGGATTAAGCGGTTAGGGTTGCTTAATAAACCGCTTATCATAGCCGGCTGTCTACCTAAAATTAATCCTTCAGCCATTTATCAGTATGCTCCAAACTTCGCTGCTATGCTTGATCCATACAGTGTTGATCGGATAGATGAGGCTGTTAAGGCAGCGCTTAAAGGTGAAAGAAACAGGGTGTTCTTCTCAGAGCATCCTAAAGTTAAGATTCTCCAGCCTAAGATAAGGCTTAACAGATTCGTTGAGATAATCCAGATATCTGAGGGATGTGTTGGGTCATGCTCCTTCTGTTGCGTTAGATTTGCAAGGGGTAGGCTCTTCTCCTATCCTAAAGAGGCTATTGTTAATAGGGTGAGGGCGGCTGTGCATGAAGGTGTAAGGGAGATATGGTTATCTTCGCAGGATAATGGAGCCTATGGATTGGATGTTGGAACGAACCTTGCGGATCTTCTTAAGGAGTGCTGTAATGTTGATGGTGACTTCTGGATTAGGGTTGGAATGATGAATCCAACCCATATCCTGAAGATAATCGATCCTTTGGTTAAGATATACAAGGATGAGAAGATATTCAAGTTCATTCATGTTCCAGTTCAGAGCGGAGATGATGAAGTATTAAGATTAATGAACCGTAAATACTCGGTTGAAGAATTTAAGCGTATTATCTCCATGTTCAGGGAGGAGATTCCAGATATAACGGTATCTACAGACGTTATATGTGGCTTTCCAGGTGAGAGTGAGGAGGCCTTTGATAGAACCGTCAAGTTAATGGAGGAGATTAAACCGGACATAATCAATGTTTCAAGGTTCTTTCCTAGGCCTAGAACTCCTGCTGAAAGATTGAAGCAGCTACCTGTTCATGTGGTAAAGGAGAGAAGCCGGCTTCTAAGCGAGGTATCTAAGAGAATCTCCTATGAGAGGAATAAGAAGTGGGTAGATTGGAGAGGTAAAATATTGATAGATGAGAAGGGTAAAGGAGACAGTTGGATAGGTAGAAACGCGTTCTATAAGCCTATCGTTGTTAGGAGCGAGGAAGACGTTATGGGTCAATACTTACATGTCAGAGTTGTCAAGGCGCATCCAACATTCCTAGAAGCCGAAATCATCCGATAAGTCCTATTCTAAGCTCCGTCCAAGTTTAGTTTCTCTGTACACCTCCTTTGAACTGGACAGACCTTACATCTACGTTTCTTACAGTATTCAAGGTTGAGACGTACGAGCTCCGATTCGTATCTCTCCACATCATCTAGGCCTATCCTATTGGCTGTCTCAATCGCTCTCTTAGATGGTTTCGGCTTAGCCTTCCTCCATATTCCCCTCAGCTCCCTCAAAAATATGTTAACTCCTACTGGACCTATACCCTTAAACTCTTGCAGGAGCCTCTCTAAATCTTCTGGGTCACGTGCTCTCTCATGGAGTGCTTCGAGGCTCCCATAATCCTCCACAAGTCTTCTCATAATCTCCAGGAGGTTAGAAGCCGTAGAATAATCATATCTAACATATCCTCCTGAATCAAGCACCTGAACAAGACGGTTCCATCCCGCATCTAATATACTTCTTGGATCCGTTAATCCTTCCATCTCAAATCTCCGATAAGTTCTCTTAGCAATATTCACTGATATTCTCTTGGCGAAGAGTATAGAGGCTAGGAACCATTTGAACCTATCCTCAGGCTTAGTTAAGTCTAAATTTAACTCTTCAGAGTACCTCTGCAGTTTTGAGAGGAGAACCTTCACATCCAAGATTAGAGACTCCCTCCAGCCAGAATGAGGCTCTGCTATTCTGAGATGTCAGAGAGAACCTTCTTGGTGGGGTCGCCCGGATTTGAACCGGGGTCCCGAGAGCCCAAGTCTCGGAGCCTAGACCAAGCTAGCCGACAGCCCCTCATGATTTTGAAAACAGATTTATCATTTAAGAGTTTTACTAATCCGGTTTACTTAACGATTCATAAGCTTTATAGACTCTATCATAC
>WAQA01000060.1 GCA_015520475.1 Candidatus Bathyarchaeota archaeon
GGAGCTAGATATCAACGTCCTCTACATACTCCTACTAAAAGAGATAAAACGTATGATAGAGGATCCATTCGCCATCCTCGGCTTAATAGTTATGTTCTTCGGAATAGCAGCAGTAGTAAGGGCGTCCATGAAGAGTAGTGAAGAATAATAAACTGCTCCCTGAATCCAAATTCTAAAGAGAGCATTATCCAGCATGGCAGAGGAACAAATGTCAAATCCAAAAAGTTCAGATTCTAAAGGGACTCTAACAATCCAGAAATGAACTCGATGTCATTGGGCTCTATAATAGAGATGATGGGGGATGAGTTCAGTAACCCATCTTCTTTCTCCATTCCTCATATGACGCTTTCGTCCGCACCTTAAACTTCTCCCTCTCCCTCTCAACCCATCTCACAGGTGGTAGACCGACACTTGATATCAGCCGTAACGGGTCCGGTTTCCCATCAAGATTCTCTTCCAGCCACCTCTGCATTTTAAGGTCAAGTTGATCCGTTAAGTCACGTTCTTCTTCAGCTAAGTTGTTCTCTTCGCCAGGATCCTTAACTATATTGTACAGTTCTATTTTTGGGGTTCTCCAGAAGCCTTGATCTATAGTCTTAATCAGTTTCCACCCGTCATCCGTTACTAAAGCCCTCTTAGCAGTCCACAATCCCTGATTGCTATATACCGTTGAGTATACCCTCTCCTTCTCTCCCAAGATTAGGGGGATAAGATCTCTTCCTTGAAATCTAGCCGGCACAGATATACCTAACACCTTCAAGATGAGGTACGGTATATCGATGAGTTGAACAAGCGCGTCGATAACTTTGCCCTCAGGAAAAACCTTCGGATATCTTATGATTAATGGAACATGTATTGTAGGCTGGTAAACATCTGCGTGATCAAAGTAGAAGCCATGCTCACCTAAGCTCTCACCATGATCAGAAGTTAAGATAACCATTGTGTCATCGGTTATTCCAACATCATCTAGAACCTGTAAAAGCTCCCCAAATTTCTCATCGACGTATGATATCTCCCCATCATACTGAGCCACAATAAACTCTAGATCCGTTATGTCCGACTGAAACCCGTTAACTTCACGTATCGCCTCGAGATGCTTGTAAATAAACGGCCATAAAACTTGCTTCTTTACCTCATCCAAACTATGATTGTTTGGATCTGTTGGATCACCACTATACCAAAGCCACCTATACCTCTCAGGTGGAATGTAGAGTCCATGAGGATCCCAGTAATGAACAAAGAGGAAGAAATCCTTCCTATAATTCTGCTTTATCCACGGTATCGCAAAAGAATTTATCTCATCAGCATCGACCTGTTGAATCCTGCTTGGATTACCAGCCACAGGGTTCATGTAATACTGGAACCCTCTAACAAACCATTTCCTCATAATATACAGTGTACTCACAGCAGCCGTTACATATCCCCTCTCAGCTATTATCTGAGGAAGAAATGGGATGTCATCACTCAAGCTTTCAGTCTTACTGTGAGATACTATGCCAGTTCTAACCCCTCTCTGACCAGTGAACATCGCCGTATATGAAGGCTGAGTCGGCACATCAGTCGGATAGGCATTAGAGAAGAGAACACCCCTAGAAGCAAAAGCATCTATATTAGGGGAAGTATTACGATGATACCCGTAGCAGCTTAGATGATCTGCTCTTAATGTGTCAATAACAACTAAAACTACCTTCACCATACATCCCACCAGCCGCTACTCACCCTTGATGGAGTGATTGGTGAGTTTATATGATTGGCTGGTGCTGATAAGTCTTTCTCTCCATCTAATATTGGATGGATTTTCCATCCAATATAAAAACCATCCAATTGTTAAAACACACTCCACTCAATAACGGGAATTCACCGTGAAAGTCAAAGGAACAAAACTTTAGGTTATTATCTAAACTTTTTGTTGAAGAGGTTCATGGCGTACTCGATTATCTTCTTTGCTTCCTCAGCTTTTTTCCAAGCCTTAAATCTAACCCACTTCTTAGGCTCCAGCCGTTTATAGGTCTCAAAGAACTCTCTTATCTCCTTCAATAGATGAGGATGCACGTCTGCTAGATCATGGATTCCCTCAAACCTAGGGTCTCTTATTGGAACGGACAATATCTTCGGGTCTTCTCCTTCCTCATCCTCCAGTATTAGGGCTCCTATCGTCCTAGCCCTTACTATACATCCTACCTCAAGAGGCTCATAAGATAGAACCATTATGTCAAGTGGGTCATTATCATCATACCATGTCTGAGGTATAAAGCCGTATTCGACTGGAAAGACGACTGAGGAGTGGAGGACGCGATCTAATACGAATGCCCCCCACTCCCTATCATACTCATACTTATCTCTTGATCTACTGATAACTTCGATAACTGCATTTATAATCTCAGGAGGTCTATCTCCTGGAGGAACATCTCTCCAAAGGTTTACCATGAATTATCATCCTCGTATAAATATCTTCCATAAACCCGTTTATATATCATAAATCCGGAGGATAAGAATGTACAGCCTTCTCATATAAAATACAACTTATTGATTTATAAATGAAGCAATCTATTCTTTTGTCATTTCCCGATTAGAGTGGGAGGGTTTCGGTCCTCAGCCCCTTCAGCCAAGTTCTAGACACCACCAAATCAAACCCACACAAACTATATCAACCATCAAAACAATTCACCCTACGGCTCAAACCATAAACCTTCTTACCGAAGACTCTATAATGGGTAATGCTCCACTCTTGGTTCTCCCTTCTCGGTGGAGAGCGCCGTCACAATCACATATGGTACATGTCTCCCGATATAGTTTATTATGCGGTTGAACCTTTCAGGGTCATAGCTCAATGTTAACTCATCAATTATAAAGAATGGGAATTCAGGTAGAAAGGTCTCCTTTGCCGCAAGCATCAATATTAACCCAAGCGTGAGTTTCTCTGAAGCGCTTAATGTTTCGATAGGTTGATGTACATCCCCCTCCTTAATGACATGGATGACAAAGTTTTGATCTAGGAATATATTGCTGAAATCTCCTATCGAGAGCTCATTAAAGACTTTGATTACGCTTCTATTGAATTCTAACCTTACAGAGGTCATATGATTAAGGTATTTACCTTGGAAATACTCGATTAAACCGTTAAGCCACTCTATCTTGAGCAGTATCTCCCTTCGAACATCGATGACTGGACGGCCAGCATATTTATGATGGTTGATTGGAAATCTCTCAGCCTCCTCAATCTCCTACTCTTTCTTCTGGATCAATCTGTCGATGCGGTTAAGCTCCCCCTCCATAACTTCTATCTCTTTTAGTTTCCGCTTCTCCTCCTTCAATGTCTGCCGCTTCAACTCTTCAATTTCAGCCTCCAGTTTTCTCAGCAGTTTAGTCTTCTCTTCAATTTCGCTCCTTATTTGATTCTGCCTCTTCCTAGAGTTCTCTATGGCCTTCCTAATACGATTCGTTAAGGCTGGAGAATCCCCTGCCAGAGAAAGGAAATCCTTCATCTGATCCTCATTTCCCTCTTCACGTCTAAGCTCCTTATCCAGTTCTGAGAGCGCCGTTTTGACACCATTAGCTGAGAGCTCCATCTCCCTTATCCTGCTCGAAATATCCTTTACGGCTATTCTTTCTTTAACCCTGAGACTCTCTATCCTATCCTTCACATTCTCTTTCCTAATATGTAACGTTGCAAGTTCAGTTAACAGGTTTGGAAGAGCCTCAAACCTCTTAAATTCCGGGCTTGCCAGCTCCCTACTCAACTCATCAACCATCTTTTCAGCAGTGAACGTTATCTCCCTATAATATTTACCATACGAGAGATTCTCAAGATACTCTCTAAACCTTGCTGATCCCTCAGTGATCCTATGTATAACCCCTATCTCAGCCAATGCTATGCAGGCATCGAATGCCCTTTCATCTGCAAATGGAAGCATTCTCCCAAAACTCTTAACGGATCCATCCGCCTCCCTTATGAATATCCGTTCATACGTTTCATCACCATACCAAACTTTAACTCTTCCCCTCACAGAATTCAAGTTCAAGATGTGGCTTGGAGGTATCCTCTCGGAGAAAAGCGATGTGAATGCTCTTACGAAACTTGTCTTTCCAGAAGCGTTTGGCGCCCTCACTATGTTCAATCCACGTTTAAAGTTAAGCGTTAACCGCTTAAGACAGCCAATGTTCTCAAGATCTACTCTTATATTCATCGGCGTATCTTGTTGCATAACTCTCAAGTAACTCCCTTAAACGTTCTTTATTATCTTCCTTCCCCCTCAAAACCTTTAAGGCTTCATCCTCAAACTCTGATATGTAAGGCAGCCTTTCATCCTTTCTAACCATTAAATTCACTCCTCATCTCAAATTATTATAGAGTTCAGCAAACCTTAGAAGCGTCCCTCATCTTCAGTATCTCTATGAATAAACATCATTAATATCTTTTGATAGGTTAGCTGCATAAGACCGGTTCTCCTGAAACTCTCCATCTCAGCATAGAGCCTCATCACTATGGACTGTTGCCTCCGTAAAGGAGATAGTCCATTATGGAGCAGCTCAGAGAATTGAAGTGATGTTTATGGGATTATCCTTCTACACACTATCTCATCCTGGAATCTTCTTATGAATTTTGGGCATCTTCCACATTCGGTTACAAGTACGGGCTGGTGATCCTCCGGGCAAGTAACAACTTCAATATTGACTATCCTATATCTAGGAGGCTCCGGCTTCATATTTCGAATCTTAACGAAGTCTTCGAGCGGAAGTTCTGGACTGAATGGATCCTCAAGATCAACAACAACTTTAATCTTTCTTATCGATGTGTTGGAGATGTTATTAATAATCCCTTCAGACATCTTACTCTATCTCTTTTCCTCTCTGCGAGAGTATATTAATCCAAGGATTATCCTTTAGGAAGGATGGGACCTCCTGAATGGTCTCCTCAACTTTAACCTCAACCTCTCTAATAGTGGGCTTAATAGACTTCAACCTCTGAATCTCAGAGGATAAACTCTCAATCTTCCTTTCAAGCCTCAACATCTCCCTCCTAAGCCTCTTTATCTCCTCGATCCATTCCGCAATATCCGCATTCTTAGATGATACATTCACTGCGGGAACAGCCTCTTCAACCCCTCTCTCATCATAGATGAGCAGGCCTAAAGCTTCATCTCTGATTATCTTACTGTCTAGGATGGAAGCGTAGAGTCTCGGAAGCGCTATGTAGACCTTGTCAGCCCTCCCCTTCAACGAAACAGCCTTCACAACAGCTCTTAACAGGGAGTTCCTCTCAGCCAAATCTTTCTCCGACGCTATGCTTACAATTACACGTTCACCTTTTCCTTTGAACAGCAAGATAAGATTCTCCCCTAACCTAAGCCTATCTCCGGGTGACGGCTGATAATTACGGGATAGAAAGAACCTCTCTATAAGCATGTTTATATCTTCATTCACGGAACTTCAGCCAACCCTCCATCCTTTCCCAGCTCCAACCATAATCCTCTGGAACAGCATATCCATAGACTATGCAGCCCTTCCACACGCTGAACTGTGGATCCTCAATCATCGTCACCTTTACATCCGATATTCCCTGCTTCTCCAGTAGCCTCTCCATCTTAGTAGCTGAATCTATAGCTACATCCCTTAATTTTTCAGGCGCCTTCCAAGCGAAGTTACCCCCAGAAAGGAGTATCCGCCTATAAAGGTGAGGCTGGAGCTCTATGGGGCATAACTCTACAGATTCAACTATTGCTTCTCCGAAATCAGCCATCCCCCTAAAGTATACATCTCCAACCTTAACATCTTTTGGCCTCGGCATCCCCCTCCTAAAGTAGCTCTGGAAGATCTCATGCTTCGGGTTGAAGACGTATTCCCCTATCAGGAAACGCATCCAGGAGTTCTCAGCTAAATCAATGGTTATCCTTGTACCTTTAACCTTAAATTTAGCTCTAAACCTTTCAGGTTCGTCCCTAGCTACCTTCACAGCCTTATCTAGGTCCAGTGGGACGAGTCCTATATTCTCCTTAACCATCCTTACAAGAGCTTCTTCCCTCGCCAGATCTCCATATCCACAGTCCTTCAATATTTCAGCCGTCAAAGCATTTGCGTCTCCCCCTCCCCTATTTATCGCTAGAATAGCTGATCTAATTGGATAGCGGGAGATCGGGCAGACCTGCGTGTTTCCATGTCCAGACTCTAGAACAACACATGTTGGAACTTTATGGGCTATAGCTACGGATAGAGGCTGCGGAATTATCGTTGCAGCCCTCACCAGCCTCTCTTCCTCATCTATTCGACGATATATATCGAAGAACTTCTCATACATGTATTTAGGCGCAACTGATGAAAGCGAAGCTACAACGTAGAAGCCGTCGAACTCTGGATCCGCAGGCCTAAAGGATGAGAGACCATACCTTGTTATTTCATATACGACCCTCCATGCCCTCTCATCATCCCTCTTTATTATTCCATTCCTCATTGGATAAACTAGTCTTGAGGCTAGATCTTCCCTTGCCTCCAAGTAGAGTGGAATCTCCTTCCCGACGACGATATCCTTCGGTGTACCTACAATCCTGTACATTATTGATTCCTTGTCTGGGAAGTATCCTCTATTCTCGATTATCTCAGGTTTCTCACCGCATGCTATAGGACCAAACTTGAAGTCTGAAGTTCCATAGTCAGCCCCGAAAGTATATCGTTTCTTATACTCCTCACTCATCCTCTAATCAACCTCTCAATCTCTTCTCTATAGAAACTTTCAAGGTAAGCCCTCAAAGCCATCCTCTGTATATGCGATATGTCTAAACGAAGTTTACGGGCGACGTTCAAGCATGACTCCCTGAAGAAGGGAGGTATCCTAACTGACATGACAACCATCGGCTCCTCCATAAGGATTGAACGTATAACCTTATCAGGTTCCATGTAGCCTCTCCTAAACTCTCCTAAAACATTTATAACATTCATCTCTGGGTAGGCTGTTAAACGTATAATCTGCCCTCCAACATCCATGATTGAACTGAAGGATCCCCCCTCAGATTCTCCAAGCCACCTTAGACAGTACTCTCGAACCTTCCCCTTCAACCTGTCAAAGTTGATTCTTCCCCTTAAGCTACAGTTCAGATTGCAGTGATCAACCTCTCTTGTCCCTACCTCGAAGAGATCCCTTAGAAATCTCAGATCATTAACCTTCTCAAACCTCAAGGAGACTTCAATCATCTCCCCTTTAAGTTGGACCGGCTGGAAGGGCGAGACTGCTCCATCCCTGAAATGATAGGATCCACCCGTAAACCCTATAAGATCCATCCTCTCCTTCAAGTATCCTATTAACCTGTCGATGAACGCGTCATCGCCAATCTGTGCTTTTCTCCTCTTTAGATAGCAGAACATGTAGCCGGAGATATCTAATGAAGTCAATACCCAATTCACCGTAAACGTAAACGAGTATAAAAATAATTTTTCATCCCTATTAAATATGCGCTTCCCCACCTACCCTCTCCACAGCACCTCCGCGCTTTTCCATGGAGTGCTGAGGCTCCCCCTCCACCCCTATTAACTCGATAATTTTTAAATTGCATAAAGGATAACATATTTATCGTTCAGATAATGAGTTGTCTAGGTGAAACTTTTTGGGTGGGATTCTCTTCGTCTCTATGGGCTCCGGAGGAG
>WAQA01000061.1 GCA_015520475.1 Candidatus Bathyarchaeota archaeon
GGTTTAAGGGAAATGATCTTGGCACTAACCCTTGAAGCCGAATATCATTGGGGATATTGGGTGAGAGTTCCCTTCTCGAGTAAGTTTCAAGCATCACTACCTTTGCCTCCACCGACGACGCTTCTAGGAGCCTTGGCAAATGGTTTGATAAAAGACGGGTTCTTGAGAGGTCCAGACGGCGGGAAATTAGTAGGTGAGGTTTTTCTCGTAAGTATGAAGAAGGGGAGGAGGAAGATTGATTTCAGGAGCCCCGCATCCGTTCTCGATGATGCGCTTATAACTGCGTCGGCTGCACTCTCCAAAGGAAGAACAGCTTTCATAATCGAGGACATCAACAAATATGTGACACTACTCCTTCAGCAGAAGGTTAAAGAAGATGTTAATGGAAGGAAAATTCCGAGAAGATACCTGCCAAAATATAGGACTGGGGCAATATACTGTGGAAAGGTCTATTATCCCTCTGGCCCCATTGAGGTAGTTTACCTATTTGAATTTACAGAACTCGAGAAAATTGTGGATGGCAACCCTGCTCATGCTATAGAAAGGGCAGCTTGGAGAATCAGCAGAATAGGAAGTAAGGAGTCGCTAGTATCTATCAAGAAGGTCTACTGCATGGAGTTTAATGAATCTGATATTAATAAGGGTAAAGTTGAGACGAGGTTTTATTTTCCCTCGAAGGCGGGAGACGTTATTGAAGGAACATCCTACATAGAAGTCTTCTGGAGAAGAGGATGGGGGCGACATGACCCACCCGCCTTTGAAGAATACGTTATTCCAGGGTCGAGAAACCCCGTATCAACCAACGAGATAACCGTCGATGCGGAAGCCTACATCAAGTTGGGAGACGATATTACGTTAGTCTTTCCTGCTCCTGGGAAGTGAAGAACTATGAAAAAACTTAACACAACCCAGATTTACAGGAATGCTTGCAAAACTCTTGGATGGAGTCCACGTAAACTCATAGAAGAGGCTTTGAAGAGGATTGATGCAAACATTAATCCGTTAATAGTGAAGCTTCCAACAGGATACGGGAAAACATCAATAACACTTAGCATGGGGATAGCCTGCCATGAAAATAACGCCAATTGGCTCAGAGTAATCCATGTTCTACCAATGAGGTCGATAATAGATGATATAGAGTCAAGGCTTAGGGGACATATACGGAAATTAGGTCTCACAGGACTCAAAGTCTACAAACAATATATGAGCTCACCTATGTCACCGTTCTATTGCGGTAAAGATATTATCACCACAACCTTGGATACATTCATTATGAATTTATTCAAGGTTCCGGCCTCCGAGTTTAGGAAGCTAATAGAGCTTGGCTACTCCCACTATGATATCCCGAGAGCAAACATATACTCCTCAGCAATAGTATTTGACGAATTCCACCTACTATCAAACATTGGAAGCCTCGATGAAGAACGAAAATCCTTGGCGTCAACTCTTGCGGCGATAAGAGCATTAAGCGAGGCAGGAGTCCCAATTGTCATCTCAACCGCAACACTTCCCGAAGTCCTAGTCGAAGCCATAAAAAATGTTCTGAAAAGAGCCGGCATAGTAGTCGGAGAACAAAATATTATAAGATGGGGCGAGATGAAGGATGCAAGATTTGAAGATTCCAGAAAATCTATAAACATCTCACTTAAAATAATCGATGAACAGGAGGTCACGAAAATTCTGGAATCATATACTGGGAAAAAGATACTTTTTGTTATGAACAAGGTTAAGAGGGCTGTGAAACTATTTAGAGATATAAAGCAGAAATTTAGCAAGACCTACACGAAGATAGTTCTATTACATGGAAGGCTAACAGAGGTTATGAAAAAAGAACGTGTTAAAGAGGTTGATGAAGCGAGAATAGTTGTCGCTACTCAAGTGATTGAGGCAGGTGTAGATAAGAGTTTTGATGTTTTAATAACTGATTCATGCCCACTTGACAGACTTATTCAAAGGGCTGGGAGAGTCGCTCGGTCAGAGAAATCAAGTAAAGGAAACGTATACGTAATTAATCTTAAAGATGTGGAAACATACTCTGGTGTCTATAGCAAGGAGCTAACTGAAGATTCCATAAAGGTCCTCAAAGAATTAGATGACGAAACTTTCTCAAAACTTGAGTTTGAAGAGCTACTTCTTGAGAAGATGGAGAAGGTTTATAACAACTATATGTACCCAGACTCTCTTTTAAATCATAAAAGGCTTAGAGTATTGATAGACCTTGATGAGCAGCCTCTTATCGGTAGAAATGACGCTAAGAAAGCTATCATAAACTTAGAAGGATTTACAGACTCATTTGGACTTGTAGCCGTTTTTGATGCATCAGAGATCTATACAGGATTCTCCTACGAAGCTAGTGTTGGTGTTCCCGAGTATGCTGCAAAGGAAATATTAAGATCCGGAAGAATGGTAATTGTAAGAGATGTAAACAATTTTAAGATGTATGTTGATGAAATTGTAAGTGATATGAGAGAATTTAAGCTAGTAAGGCTTAGAAAGGATGTTGTCAATAAAATCATAAGCAGTAGAGAGCCTTTAACTATTTCTCTCCTCAAGTACGGCGTAGAAGGGTTAGCTGTAGAGAAGATAGACTCTGTGGAGGGACTTGTATGAATATAAATCAAGCTAAACCATATGCATATAGAAATCAGCCATTAATAGATCACATAATTGGATGTTTAAAACAGTTGGAGATCTTTCTACAAACAAACCCCAACTATCCACAAGTGGTTTGCACAAGGATGAAAGACGCTGGAATCGAATACATTGACCCGAGCATAATCGAA
>WAQA01000062.1 GCA_015520475.1 Candidatus Bathyarchaeota archaeon
ATTGCAATGAGTAGGGAGAAGATAAAATTTAGAGTAAACATTATTGCAAGCGTCCAGATAATTGTTTTCTTTACCAATTTTTGCTTTCTCATTTTTCTTTTCACCGTCCATGCCAAATTACTTGCCCCATTACTATTTGTTGTTGACATATATATAATTCAACTTCATATCCAGCAATATCTCTCCAGTTGTTTTCCTTCTTTGCAAAAGTAAAGGAAGGCAAGGACCGACAAATCCCCCCAACTTCAGTCGTGGTGGGTGTTGAATCATAAAGAGTATGCTTAAAATGAACTTTCGACGGTTCCATGGCCTGAGATAGAGTATTCTTGTTTGGCTTATCAGGTTGCTGCTATGTTTTGGAGGCTTATTTAGACCTTCTGAGAACTGGACTGCACAGAAACAGCCCATCCAAGAAGCAGCAGAAAATAAAGATATAAGCCTAACAACAATTCATCTCCTAATTGAGGTTACATGTCTTCTCATTGGGTCGTGGTAAGATGTTCTCTTGGATTATGTGGGTGGTATGGTATGTAAGGTTCATTTCTAGAATGATCAGCGTGAACAATCTTATATAAAAATTTTAAATCCTTGAATTGGTGATTATTAAAGTTAATCTTTAATCATGTTTTAAGGTGGAAAAATGAGCGGTGAAGATAGCCTAGTAGATCTGATATCTCCCTTCATAGATGAAGAAAGCGAATTAACTGTACATTTAATTCCGCAGTCACATATCGACTTAGCTTGGCATTGGCGGTGGTCTGATACTGTAAAGATGATCTATGAAACCCTTAAGGGACACGCGTCTATTCTTGAAGAGAACCCTGAAGCCACGTATGTGCAGAGCCAAGTCCATATCTACTGGACTGTGGAGAACCTATTTCCTAAACTCTTCGATAGAATAAAGAATCTTGTAGGGGAGGGTAGGTGGGAGATAGTTGGGGGTGAATGGGTCGAACCGGATCATATGCTTCCATCTGGAGAATCGCTTGTTAGACAATTCTTGGAGGGTCAGCTCTATCTGAGGAGAAAGTTCGGGGTTACAGCTAAGATCGGCTGGTCCCCGGATTCTTTCGGTCATACACCTAACCTTCCGCAGATAATGCTGAAATGCGGCTTAAACGCCTTCGTCTTTAAACGTCCTAGAGAGAAATTTATGAGTCTTCCTGAAACGCCATTCTGGTGGATCGGTTTAGATGGTTCAAAGATTCTAAGTCTCAGGGTTAATAATAAGGGGAGAGGTCTTCCGCAAGTATCTGAAGGACGCATATTACCAGAAGACATGCATGAGATAACGTATCTTCAACGTGAATTCGGAAAGTGTGGCATCCATAATCTCTGGGGGACTTTGGGGGTAGGTGATACTGGAGGCGTAAACAAGTATCCAGAACCTAAAACCAAAGGTAGGTTACGGATAGTATACAGTACTCCATCAATCTTCTTCAAGAAGGTTAGGGAGGAGATGAAGAGTATTCCCTCCGTTAAAGGCGAGCTTGGAAGAGTATTTACTGGAACATATACAACTCATATCGACATGAAAGAGATGAACCGGAAGGCTGAAACTCAAATATTCATAACAGAGTTCCTGGCGTCGCTGGCGATGGTGTTCGGTCAACCCTACCCTGAGAAGGAGATAAAACGGATACTTCGTCTACTCCTCTTCAACCAGTTCCATGATATAATAGCTGGAACTTCAACGCCTGAAGTTCACTCAGACAGTAGACATGACTTCCTCGAAATATTTAGGGTCAGTGAGGAATTGCAGAGGAGATCCATATACTTCCTATCTGAGATTATAGATACGAGGGGTCCTGGAAAGCCGATAATAATCTTCAATCCGCTGAACTGGGAGAGAACTGATGTTGTAGAGATGGAGATTACACCATTTAATGATGCTGAAGCCTTTGAAGTTGTAGATGCTTCTGGATTCTCAAGTCCTGTTCAGATAGTAGGAGAACGGAGTCCGATAGGATGGAAGAGGCTGAGAATAGTATTCATCGCCGCCGATGTTCCACCATTAGGATACAAGGTTATGTGGCTTAAACCCTCAGAGAAGATTGAGAAGAAGAGGTCAATATATCGGAATATTGCTGAAACCGACACCTTCAGGGTTGTCGGTGATCCTGCAAGCGGCTATATCTCCTCAATCTTTGATAAAAGGCTTAATCGGGAGATAATTCAACCTGGAAAGAAGGGTTCCAGATGGCTCATATTCGAAGAGGGATATTACATTCAAGATTACAATAATGATATGAGAGCTTGGAATCTAGGGTTAACCGGTAAGGTGGAGGAGGCTGAAAAGGAAGAGGTTCCAAAATTGCTTGAGGAAGGCCCGGTACGGGTAACCCTAGCATTAAAGCATAGATTTAAAGATTCTACATTCGAGCAGAACGTACACGTCTATAATGGCTTCCCAAGAGTCGACGTATCCGTTAAGATAAGATGGGAAGAGATTGAGGAGCTTGCAAGGTTAGAGTTCCCATTCAATCTCAAAGATGCGAAATTGATAGCTGAGGTTCCCTTCGGAGCTATTCAAAGACCCACTGATGGAACAGAGTTTCCTGCACATAGATGGGTTGATCTAAGTGGCGATTGGGGTATATCGTTACTCAATAATGCCCGATACGGACACAGCGCAGAGAATAACCATGTTAGGATGAGCATTATCCGATGTTCAACGCAGCCTGATCCAAGATCAGATTATGGCGAATACGCCTTCGAATACTCCATCTTTCCTCATAGGGGAGGATGGAGAGAATCTGGAGTTTACAGGATGGGCTGCGCATTTAATATTCCCCTAATAGGAGTGGAGGCTGAAAGCCATGACGGTGTTCTTCCTTCACAGCTATCCCTATTCTCAATGGATCCCAATAGTATCATAATATCCGCTCTAAAAAAGGCTGAGGAGAGCGATGACCTAATCCTCCGTCTATACGAAGCAGTAGGATCCAAGGTTAACTCAGAGATAAGAGTTAATAATGTTCTTCCGCTGCTAGACGTGGAAGAGACGAACCTCATCGAAGACTCAATAGGGCATGTGAAGGTTTCGAATGGAAAGATCCTGACAGTCTTTTCTCCATTCGAAATAAAAACGTTCAGAATTAGAATCTCTAGAGGATGAGGGAATAGATTATTATGCTAGATGTGGATGAGCTCCACATACTCCATAAAAATTCCAGACAATCTAGACAAAGAATATATGAGGAGTTTCCTCCATCCAATCAGATGGACATATATTAACTCTTGAGTATGCCAGGCTGATGCTGTTGAAGGCTATACTATTTGATCTTGACGGAACACTGATCAATTCCGGAATAAACTTTGAAGAGATGAAGTCTGAAATAATCAGATTACTCATTAGTGTGGGAGTGGAGAAATCTATAATTGACGAAGAGATGCCTATCGCCAACATAATCTGCCTAGCAAGAAACTATCTACGTGGTAATGGGCTTCCTGAGGAGGAGATTAGGAGAGTTCTCAGA
>WAQA01000063.1 GCA_015520475.1 Candidatus Bathyarchaeota archaeon
CTATAACCCTGGTTAAGGGATGGACATGAAAATCAATTACTGCGTCGGCGGAGCGCCCCACACCACTCATGCCAAGACCCAAGTCTATAGTTGAACTTAATTATATTTTTTTTGAGGGTTTTAGTATTATCTAGATGAAAGGTTGAAGCTCTTTCCATCCATGTCAGCCTCTTATTTCGCATCTCAGTTCAATCATCAAGGTGATCCTCTCATCGTGTTTCTAGCTTTAAAAATCTGGATTCCTATACATTCTCTTTATCCACTATTACAGTAAGCTAACTTAGATACAATTTACATCATCCAACATATATTGAATTGTCCGTGTCTGAATAGATTATGTTATGGGTTTGCTCTAGTTTTTCTCGTAGGTTATCTGGGAGTAATCTACCATAAGGCCCAATAACATAACCATTTTTCCACATTAACTTATACGTCATTATTACTGATTGACCATTATCAGGCTTGAGCTCTGTTAGATGGCTGTAACCCTCCGCAACATTAACATTTACTCCCATGTAATCTTCAAGAAGATAATTTATCTTCGCGTCCGCATAAACTGTCAATCCATTACCATATTTTTTCACCCATAACGTCTGAGCGAACTCTTCTTTTGTATAGAGCCATTGATAACCAGTGAAGTTTTCTTGGCCTATTACTGCACTATATGAGAATGTTGCTAACAGAATTGTCGTCGGAATCACTACCGACAGTATTACTGGATATTTCGTTTTACTGGATTTTGAGGCCAACCATAGTAGACCAAGGGAGGAAATGACCACCACAGGTGGAAATAGGAAGTTATAGAGCCTGTAAGAAAGTGTTAGTGAAATTTCTGGAGGAGAGCCGAACAGTGCATAAGCCTCTAAACCAATAATCGCTGAAGCCCAGAACACAAATGGAAGCATAGCTTCATCAAGTTGCAGATCCTTCATAGCATATACTCCTATGATTGCTAGAATAGCTATCAGGACATTGATTGCGGAGAATGGCAAGAGTATGCCCTCGATAGAAGGGGATCCGGGCAGAATTCCTACATAATGGTTGGCGGCCAAAAGCGTAACTACTAGCAGGATTAAGGCTATCCAAAGATTCGGTATCCTTCTAGGCTTAGGTCTAACAAACACATATAGTATAGATGTGAAGGAAATTATCTGAAATGATGCGACGGATATTATTTCTTCGAAGGATATAGGTGTCTTAAGACCTGATAAGGCGTAAAAAATGTAATAACCTACAAGGATTGAGGAGGCTATCAACACCATAATAGTCTTTCTGAGCAATAATCCTTGAGATCTATCAGCTATGAAGAGCTTCGCAATTAACACGTTCATGATTATAACGAGAAACGTGAAAGAGGCTAAGTGGTGCGCTATAATCATAGCCGCTACGGTTAATGTGAATTGAGTCAGTATGGCTGAGGCTGGTCCTTTAACCAGGAAGTAGTATAATGCTAGGATGAGTAGTGGGTGAGCGAATGTTTCCTTCGTGACTCCTGCCGTGAAAACGGCATGCACGCCATTCACAGCTAGAAGCATTGAAGCTATAAAAGCTGTCAGCTTTCTTACAGCCTTTCTCACAAATAGGTATAGCAGAAGAGGTGTTAAGGATGAAGCTGCTGGGAAAAGATATCTCATAGAGTCCATCACTTCGACACCTATGATGGCTGATGAGATTGCCGCGAAGACTTGGCTTGCAGGCCAGTAGATGTTATAATCATCGAAAGCAGGGTTTCCCCCAAGGCTGGTTGGAGTCGCCTTTACAAGCCTCTCCGTATTCCTTATCAGCGGCCATGCATCAGTGGAGAACGGCATTCCAGATATGTGGGTTGGGTAAACTCTTAGAACTAGGGATACAAGGATTATTAACGCGGCGTATAGATTGGTTCTATCCCTTCCCATAGTTACGGCCTATTAGCCGATTTAACTCCTTCCACGACAGCCAAGTAGCCTATGATTACTATCAAGACATGCATTATGAGTATTGCTGGGAGAGGTAAATGAGGAGTTACTGAGTAAGGGCCAAGCCTCATCCAGCCAAGCTCGCTAAACATTCTTGATAACTGAAGCCCGATCATCGCGCCTGCAGCAACAACAGGTGCTGAAATTAGTAGTAGCAGAACTAGATATCTTGAAAAGATCCCTCTCCTTGAGAGACCTATTGCCCTAACTATCCATATCTCCTTCCTAGAATCTATTATCATTACTTGGAGGGAGATGTACGTGATAAATATAAATCCTGTAGACATTATTGTGAAGAGGATCCAAAGGGTTGCCTCATTCAGTCTAAACTCCTCCTCCAAGAAAGCCTGTATACTCTCCTTAGGGCTTCTAAGAATATATTCTCCAGAGTATCTTCCGCGAGATAATGCTGTGAGCAGGCTTGTTAGCGATTCATCGATTGTCTTTCTATGAGGTCTCCCCGCTTCTTCGCTTAAGCTACCTATTCTCCGCAGTAAGTCCTCGGCTCTGAACGTATTCTCCCTTATCTTCACCCTAATAAGGGATACCGCATCGGCAGGGATACCACGAAGCCATTGACCCACTTGTAAAGACACTATAACCTCGTCGTCTAAATACGTATCTGACCTGTATACCCCCTTGATCTTAACCTCCATGAATTCCTCCCTCATAACTGACTGTAGCAGTATCCTTTCCCCGACTCCCAATCCCAGCTCTCCCGCAAGTCTATATCCTATAAGTGCATAATATGGTTCATCTGGCCTGAGCAGGGATCCGTTAATTATTTTTAGGGTAAATAGGTTATAGAATGAAACAGGGTCAACCCCTCTTACGACAACTAGTCGGTCTAGGAGATACGCTAGAGCCACAACTTCAGGCGTAGCTGCTTCCACTCCTTCACTATCCAGTATCGAGTAGTATATGTTTAACGGGATTATGCTTGTATGGGGCAACCTTGACCTCGCGCTATACAATAACAATTCACTCCTGCTACCGATCAATACGTCCTGTAAAGTCTCATATAAGCCGAAGAAGGTTGAAGCCGTGAAGGAGGCGATGGAGGTAGCTAGCAACAAGGTTGCGATAAGCGTGATAATTCCTCCTAGTCTGAAAAGAGATCTATAAGCTACCATATCCTAACTCCTCCTACACCCTTCTTTGCGGCGGTTGCTGCAGGCCGAGCTACGCCAAGGCTTACTGATACGGTTGAAAGGCTCAGTATCTCCAAAAAGTCCCAAGGAGTGAGGGATGGAGGCTGGACATATCCGAGCGAGAGTATTATCGAAGCTATCCTAAAGAAGACCTGTGAAAGGGTTATGCCTATCGATATTCCTAGGAGGACTCCAAGGACTGATACTAGGAGAGATCTTATAAAAATAGTGTAGAATAACTTTCTTCTACTAGCCCCTATAGATCTGATGAACAGGAGTTCCCTCGAAGATTCCATAAAGATTTTAGTTGATATGAGGTACGCTGCCACGGCTATCAGAGGATATAGGGCGAGGGACCAGCTTCTTATGGATGACTTAGCCGACGACAAAAGCTCCAAGGCAGCTCTCTGAAAAACCTGTTCATCGATAACTCTTAATCCAGACGCCTTGTCCAAGAGATCTTCGAGAACCTTATCCTTCTCAAAACCCTCCGCCACTTTAAGTTCTATAATACTGATCTTGTCCCTCGCGGATGGATCTAGCTGCCATAGGTCACGGAGATGGATAAGTATCTCTTCATCACAGGGGCCAGAACATTCGATCACTCCAGTTACTCTAAGCCTAACCTTCTCCAAGCCTATGTAGACGCTTATCCGATCACCTACAGAGATATTAAGCCTCGTGGCCATGATCCATCCTACATTCACATTGAGTCCAGACGAAGGCCCATCGCCCTCGACGATCTTAATCCTCTTTAGACCATAGTATTGGTTGGGTTCAATGCCTCTAAACCTGGCCAACACCTCTCTTCCATCTACTTTTATCATAAAATATTTTACTAGTTGAGATGATATTATTGCTGTCCCATTAGTCTTGATCTTCTCTACCCATGAATAGTCTATAATGCTCTCCGAGGTTGTTGAGGCTGTTGAGTTCATCAAGAGTATGTAATCTCCTCGCAGCTGAGGTATAATCATACTTAATTGGGTTGAGTAGGAATTCGCTATGGCTAAGGGCGTCACTATCACCATAACCAAGGAAGACATGGCCAGTATGTATAGCATGGATTCTTTAGATTTGTTAACTATGCTTCTGAGAGCTATTTGTGTCAGCATGGCTAATTCTCCTATGAAATTGGATTATTAGGAAATTAAACCTTTTTTACTCATGATCATTGATGTTGGACCGTTGTCAATGGAGAAGTCCATTAAGCTGATGAAGGTCTGGAAAGAGTATATTCCAGGCAACCCTGTACTTAAAGGGATTTCACTTGAGGTTAAGCGAGGTGAGTTCGTTTCTATTAGAGGGAGGTCAGGTGCAGGCAAGTCAACCTTGCTCGCGATAATAGGTCTGCTAGAGAAGCCTTCATCAGGAACAGTTATCATTTTTGGAAAAGATGCCTCAAATATAAGTGATGAGGAAGCCTCAAGCATCAGACTTCGAAAAATTGGCTTCATCTTTCAGTCCTTTAACTTAATAGAGTCGCTCAATGTTTTGGAGAACGTTGAGCTACCCATGGCCCTCGCGGGAATCGACTCAAAGACTAGACGCCGTAGGGCCATGGAACTTTTGGCGAAATTTAATATGGATAGACTTGCTTGGAGGATGCCTTGGCAACTAAGCGTTGGTGAGAGGCAACGTGTAGCTGTTGTGAGAGCTCTCGCAAATAATCCTGAATTAATATTGGCCGATGAACCTACATCGAGTCTTGACGAGGAAAACAGTGAGATAGTACTAGATCTATTACAGCAGATCAATAAGGATAAACTCACTACCATAGTTCTTACAAGTACGAACCTCGAAGAGAGACTTCCAACCCATAGAGATTATCTTCTCAGGAATGGTAGGCTGATAAGAATTAAATAACGATTAATGTCTTGACAGCCACCTGCATCCTATGCAGCATCTCTACCCCCATTCTCTCCAACGCTTTATGCACTTTATGATATGACTGGTACATCATATAAGCCTCATCTAAGCCCTTAGCATCCGCCCAAGGTCTCTCCGGCGTTAGAACAATCATTCTCAAGCCTTTATGCCTAGCTTTCTCCGATAGTTCAATCACGAACTCTGTGTCTATCAGTATGCTTCCAACATATATTAGTAGACCAGTTCCATTCCCTGCAAGAAACTGAGCCCACATCCTCCTTGAGACACCGCCTTCTCCGCCCGCAATGATTCCTAGAAGCCTTAAGGAGCCCAGCGAGGCCATTAGTCTTCTCAGCTCCGATGCAGACTTGGGCTCTAGAAGCTCATAGATATTCCATTTAGGAGATATATACTTATTGACTACGAATGAGAGAATTATCTTTAAAGCTTCAACGGGCTTAAGATTTCTCCTGTAGACCAAGATCTCGGCACCCTTCTTAATAACTAGATCGACTGGCAGCCCGGTCTCAGTTAAGGAGATTACGGCTGATAGCAGG
>WAQA01000064.1 GCA_015520475.1 Candidatus Bathyarchaeota archaeon
GATGTGTATAAGAGACAGCCCTCATATTGAATACCTGATACTCATTATGATACATGTCTATAGCATATCCATCAATACCTGTATCATAAATCTGAGCATCCATCACCTTTTCCTGACCTCTTATATTCCGAATTAGGTCCGACAGATATTCATCATTTATTCTTGTAGCATCAACTATTATTGATGCAGAGGTTATAGGTGCGTCTGCTTTTTCCGCACTTGAGATTATTGCTAAGATGTTCATTCCCCTCTTAGCCAGGGGGTCTAATATGTTCCTTAGAACTCCAGGTTCGTTAGATGCAGTTATGCCTATTGATATTAGTCTCCTGCCTGGAGAGTAAAGCGATGTTGGAATCCTTAAAATTTTCCGCATTATGTTCTGCCTCCTTGGGAAGAGTCTCAAATTTTTCCGCTTAGATTTAAGCATATCTTGACTATGGTAGGAAAATAGCTACGGAAAACCTTACATAGACCGTGAGAGTGAATAATGAAAGAGATACTGCTAATGCGATGTAGTCTCTTCGTTTAAGTTGCAACGTTTTAAGGTAGGTTCTCTCCTTCCTCGCTCCGAAGCATTTCACCTCCATGGCCTCTGCAAGCTCATAGGATCTTCTAAGAACGCTTACAAGAAGGGGAACCAGGACGGGTATATAGCGTTTAACCCTTGCTATGGGTCCACCCTTATCTAACTCTAAGCCTCGTGAACGCTGGGCGTCAAGTATCGACTGTAGCTCCTGAGCCAGGACAGGGGCGAATCTTATAGCTGATATGAATGCGAATGTGTAGATGTATGGAACCCTAAGCCTGGTTAAGGCTATTCCAAGCTCCTCCGGCGTAGTTGTCAGGAAGAAGATGGAGAACGAGGCTAATAATGCTATGAGCCTATATGCTGCTGCGAATGCACTATATAATCCATCTAAGCTGAATGTCTCGCCGATCATGAAGACGTTGGCGGTATAATTCATTATGAAGACTATGGCTATTAGGGGAGCGGCTCCATAAACAGTCTTAACCCATCTTCTAACGACCTTCGCAACATACGCCATCAACCCCTCCACCAAGATAACTATGGTTATCACCGATACCTCTAAATACATTAGTGTAGTGGTTAATAGAAGTGCAGAGATTAGCAGCTTAACCCTTGGGTCAAGCGAATGTATGATCGTTTTACCTGGATGAAATTGAAGGCCTTGGAGAAGGGTGCTCACGACTTAATCCTCTCCATTATATCCCTCGCTATATCTTCAGGAGATGCAAGCTTAGCCTCTATACCAATAAATTCTAACCTGGAGGTTAACTGAACCATTTGAGGCGGTATAAGGCTGCATGACTCAAGGAGTTCAAGGTCAACCATTATCTTCTCTGCGGGTCCATCACCCACTATCTTTCCACCCTTCATAAGTATTACTCTTGGTTTAAGCTCGGCCACAAATTCTATATCATGAGAGGATAGTATCACCGTCTTCCCCTGAGTGTTAAGCAGCTTGATGACCTCCATCATCTTCTCTTTCTGAAGCTGGTCTTGCCCCAACGTTGGCTCATCAAGAACTATTATTTCGGGAGACCAGGCAAGTATAACCGATAGAGCCAGTCTCTTTTTTTCTCCTCCGCTAAGCATGAATGGAGACTTATCTTTATAGTTCCATAACTCCATGAATCTTAAAGTCCATTCAACCCTCCTACGTATTACATCTTCGCTGAACCCGAAGTTTCTTAAAGCAAACTCCGTCTCCTCCCAAACGCTCCCAGAGAAGAACATCTCCTCGGCGTTTTGGAAGACTATGCCCACTTTCCTTGATAACTCTGCTACGGTTGCTTCTTTAGTGTCTATTCCTTGGATGAGGACTCTACCCTTGGTTGGTTTGAGGAGACCGTTAAGATGTTTGAGGAGAGTTGTTTTACCTGCTCCATTCTCGCCCATAATAGCCACGACCTCCCCCTCCCCAATTCTTAGATTTACGTCTCTAAGTGCTTTAACGCCATTAGGATACACATACTCCACGTTCTCAAAGACTATCAACTCAGCCCACCCCTAATCTCATGGATGAATTCTTCCACCGTAAGTGGAAGGAACCTAAAGCATCCACCGCCTATCCTCCTAATGTATTGAGCTGTCCTCGCAACTTTTGGAACTGCAACGCCATATGGTATGACATTCTTCTCCAAGGCCTTTCTGGGCTCATCATCTATTATTATTCTACCTTCATCCATTACGAGAAGTCTGGTGGAGTGAGGGAGGAGTAGGTCGAGTCTATGCTCGGCTATTATGATAGCTATTCTATATCTTCTATTCAACTCTGTTATGGTCTCAATAAACTGTTTTGCTGAATAGGGGTCGAGGCTGCTTGTGGGTTCATCGAGGAGGAGGGCTTTAGGCTTCATGGCCAGAACCGAGGCTACTGCTACTTTCTGCTTCTGTCCCCCTGAGAGCTCGGCTGGAGACCTATCCCTTAACTCTTCTATACCCATGACCCTTAAAGCC
>WAQA01000065.1 GCA_015520475.1 Candidatus Bathyarchaeota archaeon
ATCTCTCTTTTCTTTCCATAATCCTCTGAGTTTCTCTCTGTTATGGATTTTCAGGTTGAAGCGGCTGTTCTCTCCGCTTTCTGTGATAGGAAGTCTACGGCCTGGAGCAGATTCTTCGCTATGCTCAAAACGGATAATATAAGTAATGCTCCAATTATCGTTCTTATGTCAACTGTGACTTGTACGGCGCCTACCTGTTGAGGAAGCATCTCTTGGGGCACAGTTACAGTTATGAATCCTCCGTTTGTGAAGATTATTAGGAGACCTATCGTTATTATTGTTCTCCCAATGCTTAAGCCATACTGTATTATTGTTCCTCTAAGGAGCTGTATCGCAACCTCGAACGCTGCAAATATCACTATTAGATTTGAGAAGTTGGATGATCCTGAGGGGAGGATACTCTCGATTTTACTGCTTAGTTCAGGCATAAATTTTAGTGGGATGAGGACTTCCCCTCCCATCAAGAATCCCATTATCGCCGCTCTTAAGATTCTTGACAGTATATCCCTCAATAGGTTACGTTCTCCTTTCTTCTCAGCCATAATTCACCCTCATCAACTTTAAGGTTGTACCATCCACTCTAAAGTATATCTGGATATATCCGCTTCCAGTATAATTCTTCATAAAGGCCCTATCCAGTTCTATCTTGATCTTCTCTATGAAGAGCGTGGCTGGTTTAATGTTTATATGGTTGCTTCCTTCCCCAAGCAGCACCCCCTCATTATTATATAGCTTCACTATTAGAGTTCCATTCATTCTGAATGGTGACCTGTTTATGAAGCTAACCGGGATGATGATTATGTAGGTTGATGGTTCTCCAGGTTTAGGGTATGGCCCCTTAGGCCTTCCAACTGAAAAGTTGCCTATCGGAGCTATCCATGGAATCGTTATATTCTTTATTGACATTTTAAAGCTGAATATGTTTGCGTATCTCATGGATATTGATGTGTCAATCTTAAGTTCACTGTCTGAGAATAGTAGATATGTCAAGTTCTTCCCTAATATGTCGTTTATGTTTAGGCTTAAGGTGTGATTCTTTGTCTTGCTGTATCCTCTAGGTATGGATCCGAACATCGTCGTAGCATTACTTATTATGATCCCCCTAGAATCCTTAATGTAGGAGATTATGTTTAGATCCGATATTTCCAAGTAGCTGGTGTTATTTATTGTTAGGGGTATAGAGAGCGTGTAGCCTTCATCTGATAAACCGAAACTTATCTCTCCAATCTTGAATCCTTCATCATACATCACCATACGTGCCAGAGAATATAGGGTGACGCCTAGAAATGAGAATATTAAAATAGTTAGGATTGTAATGGTCCAGCCTAGGATCCTAGCGGTCTGCCTCACCTTTAAATCCTCACATCAAACATTACTTGATCGTCTCTATTCCTCTCCTGGTCAGGATGGATCCTATCCATCCCATTATTCCAAGATAGATCGCTCTTATGCATGCTTGGATGAGCGGTCCCAATGACTCGCCGAATGCAGATATCAAATCTCTAGATATCGGTATCTTCAATACGCCTAGAAGGAATAGGTAAGCGTTGTAGAAGGTGAATATGAGCAGGGCTATCCCAACGAGTAATGTTAGGTAACCGATAACCTCTCTTCTCTCCATCCTTCTCCACTCTTTCCAGAGAATATGTCCGGTTTATCCATTAATTCTATTATGTGGACCGCCGCCTACGAGCGGTCTTTCCCTCACACATTTAAATGTCCATCACATGCTATGCTTGGGGGTTTAGGCTGATCTGTATCAGCCGTGCTCCTCAGCATGTAGCCGAGGAACCCGTTACTCACACATGTTGTTAAAGATATATTTAATTTTTATTGTAAAGGTCTCTGCTCATTCATTCTTTAAGAACAGATTCTCTCCACGTTAAATTTAATAGAATATAACCTTTCCCCGGAAGATCATTCATTCGTGGCGGAGGGAGGCCACTGGATCCATCCGGCTGGCTCTCCAAGCCGGATAGAACCCTGATACCATACTTAACCCTAAACATAGAATCCATGTTGATATCATGGTCTCTGGAGTGAATATCGGGGTTATCCCCGCGAACTCCCCCCTGAAGAAGCTACGCATTATATATGCTAGGATAACGCCTAATGTGAGGCCTATCGTTCCTCCTATGGACCCTATTATGATCGCCTCGTTCAGGAATAAACTTAAAATCTTATTGTTGCTGAATCCTATCGCCTTTAATATTCCTATCTCACGTATCCTCTCCATCATGGAGGTCCATAATGAAGTTATTATGCCGACCGACGCCACAAGCAGTGATACGGCAGCTATATTATCTACGAATATTGAGATGGTTGTCGATATCCTCTGTATAGTATCTGCAATCGTCTTTGGTGATAGAACATTCACGTTGTACCTCTCTAAAAGTTTAGCTCTAACTCTGCTATTAAGGGATGGATCAACCGTTATAACGTATAATCCATCATAGCTGCGTCTGTTAAAGAATGATTTGGCTGATGGAAGAGATATGAACGCCTGCTGATCTATAGGTACGAGGCCGCTGCCTAGATACTTCAGTATCCCCCTGACACTGAATGACTTCTTGTGATATACCTGTCTCCCCCTAATGGTCTCGCTGTAAATCACTGTTACAGCTTGACCTAGCCTAGTGAATGGTTCAGACTTTCTAGATGAGTATACCACTTGATTCCCTAAGAGTATGCCTGTCCTGTCTGAACGGGAAACATAGTCTCCCTCATCAAGTTCTATTGTTGGAAAGATCAAGTTCAATTTAGATTGATCCAGACCTATGATGAGTATTGACTGTTTTTCACCTCGTGACTTTATAATGGCCATCTGCTGTATGAAGGGAATAACATCCTTCACTCCATCAATACGTGAGATTTCATTGACGAGGTAATCATCTATCTTTACGTCTTGTCCCCTAGGCGTTACTATTAAGAGGTTTGCTCCAAGCATCGAGAATTGGGTGTTAATATAATTTATTGTTCCTGTACTTATCCCATTTACTGCTACGAGTAGGCTTCCCCCTATGATGACCATGATGGTTGTTAGGGTTGATCTAAGCTTCCTTTCCTTCAAGGCTTCGAATGAGAGGCTTAACATCGACATTAAATATCACCTTAAGATCCCTTCATTTCCTGCTCCGGAACACTGCTTCTCCTCGTCCACGTGTATAATATGATGGCTGCTATGGTGGTTGCCGCCAATATGATTAATGGCCATCCGCCATTCTTCAGGAAGGTGATAAGCGGCTCCTCACTCTTCACATTCACATTCTTAGAGGATGATGTCTTCTCAACCGTTATTCTGGCTGATACTGTTATGCTGTGCTCCTTTAATTGATCATCCTGATATGTTATCTTTATTGTTACCGGGTATGTTCCATTCTTAACGTTGGATTTCACCAAGGCTCTTACACTGAATGGTTCAGGAGATCCCTTCCCTAAACTTTCAATGTAATATTTGCTTGCTGATGATAGTAGGAGTATTGGGTTCTCCTCTATTGAGGCGTTCACGTATGATGCGTCTATATTCCCCTTATTCAGTAACGTAGCCGTTATTGTTACGGTGGATCCCGGATTAACCTTCCTAGGGGACACTTCAACATCATATACAACTAGTCTTATCAGGCCCTTAACTATCAATCCTACAGGTTTACTCTCTAAGTTTCTTCTTCCATTCTCATCGTTATAGAGTATTGTGAGGGATGCTGGAATCGTTGATCCTATCAGTGACTTCGGAGCGTAAACCTCCGGATATATCGAGACAGCCTCTCCAGGCTTAACTGAATGGAATATCCATGTGGTGTTTCCGTAAGTCACCAGTGGATGTTGACTGTTAAAGGTTATCTTCACCATTCCCTTCCATACGTTACTCTTCACTGTAATGTTCAGTTTTGATCTCAGTCCCCCTATAATCGTGTTATCTCTTACTATTATGTTTGTTACTTTCATCCTCTCTACTGAGACGCGCCATGTATGTGAGATGGTGAGGTCTCCATCTGACACCTTAACTTCTACGGTGTGTAGGCCGATGTCCCTGACTGTTGGGGCGTAAGTGAAAGTGTTTGAAGTTGAAACCGTAACCCCGTCAATTAACCATTCAAAGCTTAATCTGTCCCCGTCCGGGTCATGTCCCTTCACAGTAAAGTTAAACTGATCATTCACGTATATGACTGGATTACTGTTTAATGGCGTGAAGGAATCTATTATTGGAGGCCTATTATATACTGGAATATTCACCTTCAATATTTGGGGGACGCCGTCTGTAAAGTTATTCGGCGCCCTCTTCACCTTATAATATATCACCAGAGTATTCTCGTAGCTTCCATGTTTAGCGTTTGGATCAATTCTTAAAATGAATGTTAGTGTGAATGATGCTGCTGGAGGTATCTCGCCTGTTAACTGTGAGTATCCCCCCTCCCACAATCTACCTATAGCCTCAGCCTCCATGTTACCGTTTGAATCTTTGAATGGATATTTTAGGTGGAGCTTTGCATATACGCCCTTAATCGTCTTCTCATTATCTAAGTTCCTCACCACTAATGTTAATGGAACGTTTATGTCGCCCGGTAATGCTCTAACCATCTTCTCAGGTGATGTTCCCCAGAAGACCTGTTCAACTCTGAACTCTACATACTCCACTCCTGCAGCGGCTGAGATTATGAGCATAGATGATGTTGCCGTCTGGATAAGTAGGATGCTGAATAATATGGTGATAATCCTATTTCTCCACGTTGCCTTCATTAATCTTCTCCCCCACTATCCTCCCATCTTTCAGATAGACTATTCTATCAGTCATCTCCGCTACTTCTCTGTCATGGGTAACTATTATTATTGTCGTTCCAAACTCTCGATTTAACCTTTTCATGAACTGAATTATGTTTCTTCCAGCCTTAGAATCTAAGTTTCCAGTCGGTTCATCAGCCAATATGATGCTTGGATTGTTTACTATAGCTCTTGCTATCGCGACTCTCTGCTGTTCCCCGCCGCTAAGCATTCTAGGTCTCCTATACATCTTATCGGATAACCCGACGATCTCTAAGAGTTCCATAACTCTCCTTCGCCTCTCATTTTTGGACACTCCCCTAACCAGCATCGGCAACTCAATGTTCCTATACACTGTTGAACGGTTGATCAAGTTGTATGCTTGGAATACAAAACCTATCTTCTCATTTCTAAGTCTAGCTAGAGATTTTGGGTTAAGCGTTGAGATGTCAACACCATCTATCAGAACCTTCCCAGATGTGGGTCTGTCAAGCGCTCCTATGAGGTTCAGGAGGGTTGACTTTCCACATCCTGAGGGACCCATGATCGAGATGAACTCTCCACGCTTAACCTTCAAGTTAACCCCATTTATAGCTGGGACAACTATCTCTCCAATGAAATACTTCTTTACGAGATCAACCAATTCAACCGCGTACTCTGCTGATTCAGAACCGAACAGTTTATAGTATAAGGATGCTTCGGCTCTAGGGTTATGGCGGTTTAGAAGTAGTAGGGAGAGGCAGGCTATGAATCCCAAAACAGTCACAGTCAACCCACCAGTCAGGGAGGATAAAGAGAATCCTCCACTTAAAGAATTAAATATTGTCATGGCTCCCAACGTTACCTCCCATGCTGATGCGAGGAGAGGAAATATGATATAGCTATTCTTCTCCAGTATTAGGCTTAATACGCCGATCAGGAGGAAGCATAAGATTAGAATCTTCAGGATGAGGCTTAACGATTGGATGGTGAAGATGGACTCTATATTATAGGAGGGAAACCCCAAGTATGGGAGCAACTCCAACGTCATAAGTGATAAAATCATCAGTATAGATAGGTTGCGGAGGAACCGGTCTCCCCCTCTCAGCTTCGATTTAACCGTCAAGAGAATTCACCGTAGCAATTTCCATCTACCTAAAGAGGTAATGTAAGTCAAGATACATGTAATTTACGGTTCTCTAACCGTTCTGTAATGTTGAACATCCACTAATCAATTTGATCAATCGATAAGTTTAAGTATTATTAATTAGTATATCGACGAAAAGTTTATTTCAGTAATGTTGTATTTGATGTTGATTGAGTATCCGTATTCCTTGGGTGAGATAGATGGAGTATGTGTATGCTGCGTTGCTCTTACATAGAGCTGGAAAACCAATAGATGAAGAGAACGTGACCAAAGTTCTTGAAGCTGCAGGTATAAACGCTGATGAGGCTAGGGTTAAGGCCCTCGTAGCCTCCCTCTCCGAGATAGACATAGATGAGGCTATAAAGTCTTCGCCTGCTGTTATGCCAGCTGCGGCTGCTCCAGCCGCTGCGCCGACGGCTGAAGAGAAACCGGCTGAGGAAGAGGAGAAGAAGGAAGAGGAGGAAGAGAAGGAAGAAGCGGCGTTGGAGGGTCTCGGAGCCCTCTTCGGCTGAGATTCCAGTCCATCCCCCTCCAGAACTTATTCTTATCCGCAAAGCTGAACACTTAAGTTTATTATAGCCTAATAAGCAGTATTAGGGTTGATGGACTGTTATGGTAGGATAGATGATTTCATAAACAATTATGGGTTTGCGGGAGATGAATCTTGAAACGTTTCAGTGAAGAGGAATATCATCTTCCATTCTTTGATGAGAACGATTATATACGTAGGATCTGCCCTAGATGTGGAGAGTACTTCTGGACTCAGAATCCAGATCAGACATTATGCGGAGAATCCAACGCGGCAGGCTGTTCAGAGTATAAATTCATAGATAACCCTCCAATCCGGAAGAGTTACAGTCTAAGGGAGATGAGGGAGAAGTTCCTATCCTTCTTTGAGAAGAATGATCATGAGAGGGTGAGGCCGTATCCGATAGTTGCCAGATGGAGAGATGACCTATACTTTACGAATGCAAGCATAATAGATTTCCAGCCCTACGTGACTGAAGGCCTGATCCCTCCCCCGGCAAATCCATTAGTGATAAGCCAGCCATGCGTAAGATTTCTAGATGTAGATAATGTAGGCCCAACATTTGGGAGGCACCTAACAATCTTTGAGATGGGAGGGCATCATGCATTCAACTCATCAGAGAAGGAAGTATACTGGAAGGATGAAACCGTCAGGTTCCATCATGAATTCGTTACAGAGGAGCTCGGTGTAAAATCTGAGGAGGTAATATATAAGGAGGGCGTATGGTCTGGAGGTGGAAATGCAGGTCCAGACGTTGAAAGCATAATAAACGGCCTTGAGGTTGCAACATTAGTATTCATGAAGTATAAGGTTGTAGGCGGAGAATTTGTTGAGCTACCTATAAGAACGGTTGATACTGGATATGGAATTGAACGTTTCACATGGCTCTCTAAAGGCTCCGTAAGCTGCTTCCACGCAGCATATGATCGACTACTCGATAAGATATTTGATATAGCAGGTATAGGACGTGTAGAGGATAAAATCCTTATTGAAGCTTCAAGGCTCTCAGGGATGATGGAATCCTCAAGGCTCCATAGTAAAGGCTGGATATGGAAGAGGATCTCTGAGAGGACAGGTGTAGATTATGAGGAGGTAGAGAGTATACTCTCACCTGTCCTAGGAGCCTTCGCAATTGCAGATCACACGAAATGCATAGCTTTCCTTCTCGCTGAGGGAATTGTGCCCTCAAATGTCCGTGAAGGATACTTCGCAAGGCTTATCATAAGGAGAGCATATAGAATCCTGAGAAGCCTCTCAATAGAGAATAGAATAGCCGATATAGTGGATATGCAGATAGACTATTGGTCCAATGACTTCCCACACTTGAAGGATATGCGAGATGAGATAATCGATATTCTCCTAATCGAAGTAGAGAAGTTTAAGAGGACGTTAAGTCGAGGATCAACATTGATCAAGAGGAAGATTAAAGAGTTAAAGTCTGAGGGCGCCGCTGAGTTCCCGGTTGAAGCCTTAATAGAACTCTACGACTCTCACGGTATACTTCCAGAATCAGTCAAAGACGTTGCTGAGAAGGCAGGTGTCAGAACAGTCATCCCTGAAAACTTTTACGGTTTAATAGCTGAGAGGCATCTGCAGCCATCCCAAACATCTGAAGAGGCCGTACAATCCGAACTGGACGAGAAGGTTAAGGATCTTCCTGAAACGAGAATGCTCTACTACGAGGATCCATACCTCTCAGATTTTAAGGCTAAGATCCTTAAGGTTCTAGGAGACGCGGTCATACTGGATCAGACAGCATTCTATCCTGAGGGGGGTGGACAACCAGCTGATCATGGATACTTGGAATTTAACGGTGGGAGGGTAAGGGTTGTCAACGTTGAGAAACATGGGAAGGTGATAGTGCATTTCGTCGATGGATCCATCCCTGAAGGCTTGGAGGTCAGGGGAGTTATAGACTGGAGTAGAAGGATCAGTCTTATGAGGCATCATACGGCAACCCATATAATAAATGCTGCTGCGAGGCATGTGCTAGGCGAGCATGTATGGCAGGCAGGTGCACAGAAAGAAGTTGATAGATCTAGACTTGACATATCCCACTATAAACGTCTCTCCCTAAGCGAGGTTCACAAGATCGAAAGATTAGCGAATGAGATTGTATGTATGAATCTGCCTGTTGAGGTGATGTGGGCTCCAAGAGAGGAGGCTGAGAGAAGATATGGTTTCAGGCTGTATCAGGGCGGCGTAGTTCCTGGGAGGGAGATAAGAATCGTTAAGATTGGAGACTGGGATGTGGAGGCGTGCGGTGGAACCCACTGTAAAAGTACGGGTGAGGTAGGTATGATAAAGATTATCCGAACTGAGAGGATTCAGGATGGTGTTGAACGGCTGATATTCGCCGCCGGCCCATCCGCTCTGAAGAGGATCCAAGAGTACGAATCTAAACTTTACAGGATATCCGAGATGATGGAGGTTCCAGTTGAGAAAGTGGACAGATCACTTCATAATCTAATCTCAGAGTTTAAGGTTCTCCGTAAGGACAGAGAGAACCTGATTGGGAAAGTTGCAAGCTATGAGGCTGAAAGATACCTGGCTGAGGCATCAGTTATTAATGGCTTGAAGGTTATCATTAAAATCGTAGGGGACGCCGGCATAGATCAAATGATTAAAGTAGCAGATAACATAGTTAAGTTGGAGCCGAAAGCCGTTGTTGCACTCTTTAAGGTTGATGGAAACGTGAGGATAATTGTTATGGTCGGCGAGGATGCACGTAGAAGAGGTTTGAGGGCGGATGAGATTGTAAGGGAAGCATCCGTGAAGGTTGGTGGAGGTGGAAGTGGAAGACCTGACTTCGCCCAGGGAGGCGGCTCACTAACAAACAACATGGAAGAGGCAATATCTGAAATTAAGAGGTTCATTATCAAGAAGATAGGTTGAGGAGGGCTATCACAATGATAGATTGGAGAGATATAGAAGAGAAGTGGAGGAGGAGATGGGAGGAAGCCAGAATATTCGAGGCTGACCCTGACCCTGAGAAGAGGAAATGTTTCGTAACATTTCCATACCCGTACATGAACGGTCCATTACATATAGGGCATGGCTTCACAGCCTCAAGGGTTGATGCATACGCGCGCTTCAGGAGGATGCAGGGATATAACACGCTCTTTCCATGGGCTTGGCACTGGACTGGAGAACCGATTCTAGGAGCTGCGTTACGTATCAAGATGGGTGATGAGAATGAGATAAGAGCCCTTAGAGAGGTGGATGGGGTTCCAGAAGAGGAGCTGAAGAACTTTATTGATCCAGTTTACATGGCAAATTACTATACGCGTGAAGGACGTGAAGCCGTGAGAAGGATGGGCTTCTCAGTTGATTGGCGCCGGGAGTTCCATACTACATATCTGGAGCCTACCTTCAGCCGCTTCGTTGAATGGCAATATGAAACGTTAAGGGATAAAGGATATGTGACGAGAGGTACACATCCGGTTGTATGGTGTCCAAACTGTAAGAGTCCAACAGGAGATCATGACAGGCTTGAAGGTGAAGGCGTCTCACCGGAAGAGTATACATTGATAAAATTTCCATTCGGCGACTCATTCCTTCCAGCTGCAACCTTCAGGCCTGAAACAATATACGGAGTCACCAACATGTTTATAAATCCGGAAGCCACCTACGTGGAGGCCGAGGTCGACGGTGAAAGGTGGATAGTCAGTAGGGAAGCCGCCGCTAAACTTAAAGAACAACTTAAGAAGGTGAAGGTTAAACGTGAATTTAAGGGTTCAGATATAATCGGTAAATACTTTAAGGATCCAATCTCTGGGAGGAGTCTTCCGATACTGCCAGGATGGTTCGTAGATCCAGAATCGGCGACGGGCGTAGTATATAGTGTTCCAGCACATGCACCGGCAGACTGGATAGCCATAAAGGACTTGATGGAGAAACCTGAGAAACTTGAGGAGTTCGGCATAGATCGGAAGGTTATAGAGAATATTAAACCTATCTCCCTCATAGAGGTTGAGGGTTACGGTGAATACCCGGCTATCGAGATAGTTGAGAGTATGGATATAAAGGATCAGTATGACCCGAAAGTTGATGAGGCAACATCCATAATCTACAAGAAGGAGTTCCATACCGGAGTTCTGAGGTCTATATGCGGCAAATATGCCGGTAAACTTGTTAGAGAAGTTAAATCTGAACTGATAGAGGACTTCAAGAGAGCAAATATTGCAGATTCCATGTATGATCTGCCGCGGAGGGTCATATGTAGATGCACAACTAAATGTATAGTGAAGATACTCTCTGATCAATGGTTCCTCAGATACTCGGATCCTAAATGGAAGATGATGGCTCACGAAGCAGTGGATAACGCTAAGATAATACCCGAATCAGCCAAGGTTTACTTCCACGATAAGATCGACTGGCTTCATGACTGGGCATGTGCAAGAAGGACCGGTCTCGGAACCCCACTGCCGTGGAGTCCAGGATGGATAGTTGAGACCTTAAGCGACTCTACAATCTATATGGCCTTCTACACAATAGTCAAGCATATCAGAGCATACAATATCAGGGCTGAACAGTTAACCAATGAAGTATTCGATTACATATTCCTTGGACGTGGAGATCCAGACGAGATATCTGAGAGGGCCAAGATAGACCGGAGGATCCTAGATGAGATGCGTAGAGAATTCACGTACTGGTATCCCGTTGACATGAGGGTCTCCGCAAAGGAGCTGGTTCCAAACCATCTATGCTTCTTCATCTTCCAGCATACAGCGATATTCCCTAGAAAGTACTGGCCTAAGGGAATAAGCGTCAATGGAATGCTAAGGATCGAAGGTGAGAAGATGTCGAAGTCAAAGGGGAACTTCATAACGTTGAAGTCCGCGGTTGAGAGGTATGGAGCTGACGTTACAAGGTTAACATTGCTTCTAGCAGCCCAAGACATGGATGATCCCGACTGGCGTGAAGAGAACGCCAGAAGCATAGATTCAAAACTAAAATCCCTACATAGCTTCGTCAGTGAAATCTTGAGGTTGAAGGGCGATGGTGAAGCCGGTATGCTCGATAGATGGTTGACAAGCATACTTCAGCAGAGAATACTTGAAGTGACAGAGTCCCTGGAGAACCTGAAGACTAGAACGGCAGCTGAAATAGCGCTCTTTGAAGTATGGAACGATATAAAATGGTATCTTAGAAGAGCCGGTAAGCCCAACCCAACAGTGTTAAAGGGCGTCCTAAACGTCTGGATTCGTCTCCTAGCCCCCTTCGCCCCCTACCTCTGCGAGGAGCTATGGGAGACGATTGGGGGAGAAGGTTTCGTCTCAACCTCTCCATGGCCATCCTATGATCAGTCAAAGGTTGATCCAGAAGCGGAGGAGGCTGAAAGACTAATCTCAAACCTTATAGAGGACACCATAAACATCATGAAAGCTACAAAGATAAAACCGAAGAGAATATACTACTACACAGCATCATCATGGAAATGGAAGATATACATGAAGGCTCTGGAGGAGTCACTCTCTAAAGGAAGAATCGCAATGAAGGATCTGATGAGAACCCTACTATCAGATCCACATCTAAGAGGAGATCCTAAAAGGACGGCTAAATTTGCAAGTCAAATACTGGCGGAAATAAACGATATACATGAGAAACGAAAGGAGTCGCTTCTTAAGATTGGAGTCCTAGATGAGAAACGGATACTTGAAGAAGCCAGCGAATTCTTCAAGAGAGAATTCAAAACAGAACTCTACATCTACCATGAAGATGACCCTGAACGTTACGATCCAAAGAATAGATCGTCAAATGCAAAACCATACAAACCAGCCATATACATAGAGTAAACACTCGAAACGCCGAAATCCATACAACAAAACCCACAGACAAATTAAAATATATATTCCTGGAAAATGAAGAATTTATGAAGGGGCCCGTGGCGTAGCCTGGATAGCGCGTCGGCCCTCTAACATAAAAAGCGGATGAAAGCCGGAGATCCTGGGTTCGAATCCCAGCGGGCCCGCCACTTTTAGGGCTGAACCTCAAACAACCGCCGAGGCTGCTCTGAGGAGGATCAGCAGGTCCTCCGATCCTCGAGGCTTTAGATGTTAAACGCCACATGTACTATAGGGATGTCAAGCTCGCAGAGTTCGCTTCAGTGATGAGCTATGGAGATGCCTCCAAGGAGCTTAAGACCGCTGCTGGCGTACACGTTCCGAAGAGGACGATACACAGCTTCGTCAGGGAGATAACACCCAAGCTTCTGGAGGTGAACAAGACGACTGACGAGTCTGGAATGGTGATAGGGGACTCAACGAAGATCCGGGGTTGGGGAGAGGGGAGATGAATAACGTTCATGTACTCCTATCTGACAGTGGACGGCTTCTACACTTAGGGGTTAACAGTAACTAGCCATATAGTTTGAGGCTAAGTTAATTTGACGCTTCTCCTAGAAGTATTCTTTTTGATTTTTAATTCAACATCCATATCCCATCTACCATTTCGAGTTGTTATACCCATCGTGAGAAGCTTCCTTCCCTCTCGGCTTTTCTTATACCTGCCTTGAAGAATAGGAGTCCTAGTGGAATTAGGATTATGCAGAAGAGGGTGAGAGCATAGAAGTCACCTCTCACTATTGGATTGTTGAGTGTTGCTCCTTTCAGTAATGCTAGCCTTGCTGATCGGTACACGTAGGTTTGTGGTAGGAGGAGGCTTATTCCTCTGGCCCATTCCGGCAGCCATTCAACTGGGAAGTATACGCCTGATGTGAGGGCTATGATGAAGCCGGTGAGCCACTGCACAGGGTTTCCCCATCGTCTGCAGTTTAGTAAGGTGAATGTACTGGCGCTGATTAAGCCTAGACCTGAGACGGAGATTACGCCTAGAACTAGTAGGAGAAGCGTTAGGGCGTAGTTTGGGGCTGAGGGGCTTATATTGAAGACGAATACTCCTAGAAGTAGGTAGAGGGTTATGCTTATCGCCGCCTTGAAGTACTCGTAGAGGGTTATTCCCATCGTGTAGGAAATCACCCCTACCGGTGATGTGGCGAAGAATTCTAGGCTTGTATTCCAGAAGCCGCGGCATAACGCGTTATAGTATGAGTTCATGGTGGCCGATAAGAAGCTATTGAATATTATGCCTAATACGATGAATGAGGCGAAGTCTCCTCCGTAGGCTTCAAGCTGGCCGACGTTGACGAAGATGGCTATGTAGTAGAAGATGAGTATGTTCACGATCATCCCTGTGATGTGTAGGAGGAACTCGACGAAGAAGTAGAGCCACTGTCTGAGTGTGGATGTGAATGTTATCCATATGATCCATAGTCTGGTGTTTAGGTCAGCCCTTTTATACTCGAATCCGTCCTTCACTGTGCTTTTCCTCCTGTCAGCGATATGAAGACGTCTTCTAATGTGGGCTGAACTATGTCGACATACTCGACTTTGATTCCCATCCGCCTGGTTAACTCGAGGATGTCTGGTAGTACCTCTTCATGGTCAGGCGTGTGCACCCTTATGAAGCCCCTGCCAGTCACGTCGTCTAGGATCTGTACAGCTACGGAATCTACTAATTCAACCTTTCTGGCATGATCCTCGAAGTATGGGTCCAGGTTTACGGCTTCTATCTCGATCACGTCTACTCTCTTGATCAGCCTTCTTAGGTTTGCTGGGGTATCGCATGCTATGATTCTTCCATGATTCATTATTGCGATTCTGTCGCAGAGCTCCTCAGCCTCGAACATGTAGTGAGTTGTTAGGAGTATGGTCTCCTTTAACTCTTTGCTGAGGATGTTCTTGATGTACGATCTGATCTCCCTTGCGGATCCCGGATCTAAGCCCACGGTCGGCTCGTCGAGGAAGAATATGGGGGTTCTTAGGAGGAACCCCTTTGCGACAAGCATCTTCTGCCTCATCCCGCTTGAGAGTTTTCCAGGGTACTCGTTTGCCTTCTCCTCTAAGCCGACGATGCTTAGTGCCTCCTTGATTCTCCTACTAGCCAAGGAAGGGTCTAACCCGTATATGCCAGCGAAGAATTCTAGGTTCTCTTTGACTGTTAACCCCCAGTCGAAGGCCATCCATGTTCCGCTTCCAACAAGGTTTATGGAGAGTTTAACCCCTTCAGGTTCCTCTCTTATGTCGTAGCCGTTTACTAGGGCTGTTCCCTCATCTGGGATAAGTAATGTGGAGAGGCACTTTATCAGCGTGGTCTTACCAGCCCCGTTTGGTCCTATAAGGCCGAAGAACTCTCCCTTCCTTATCTTTAGGTCTACATGGTCCACTGCGGTTATCTCTTCTGCCTCTCGTCCCGCAAGTTTGAGTAGGCCCCCAACTATCCATTGGCCTGTGATATGGAAGTTTATTGGGAGCTTCCTCGCTTTCTTGAATCTTTTCGTGAGCTTGAAGGTTTCAACCGCATATTCTGTCATTTTAGGTCTCTCCTCTCCTTTTAGACCCACCTTGATAGTCTACCGTCCGTTCTCGCCCTCTTCATCGAGTATTCAAAGAGCCTCCAGCCTACTAACATATACATTATTGACATTAAGGCTAGGATGAGCATGTCTGTTAGGAGGGGACTGATCGGGAGTAAGTGATGTGCTGGTATAGTAGCTGTTCTCGATGCTTCTTTAGCCAGTAGCGCCCTTCTCGTCCCATCGAAGGCGTAGGTGTGGGGAATGAGGGATGCAATGTTCTGTATCCATTCTGGTAGGATGCTTACTGGATAGTAGGCTCCCGAGCCTAGCCCTGCGAGTATCTGGACTATCCATCTTATAGGATCGTCTCCTCCTCGAGCGTCTAGGAGCGATATTGTGCTTGCACCAGCCAGTCCGAGGCCTGTGCAGCTCACAACGCCGAGTAGCACATATATTATGGCTAATCCGTAGTTGGCCGCTGCGCTGAGGCTTAAGCCGAAGATCATAAAGCCGAGTAGAAGGTAAACCGTTATGTTTATGAGGGTTCTAACATAGGCTCCTGCTGTGATTCCTGTAATGAATAGTGGTAGGCTCATTGGGGAGAGCATGATTATCTCCAGTTTCCTGCTACTGTCGGATCTTCTCACTCCCTGGTAGGGGGCTGATAGGCTAGTGCTTAAAAGTGAGTTAAGGACTATTCCAAGGATAACGTATGAAACGTAGTCTCCGCCGTAGGGCGTTAGGGCCTGTGCTGCACGGCCCATCCGACCTGCGATTATAGCGTATATTGCCAGTCCTGAGAAGAGTCCTGCGAACGTGATTATGAAGTTTATCTTGAAGTATGTCCATAGCTTTAGGTCCCTCTTGACGAATATCCATATAACCCTAAGGCTTGTTCTCCAGTTCATCCTCTTCTTCTCAGACTTCACCTTATCTGTCTCCCTGTGAGTTCTATGAAGAGATCTTCCAGTGACGGCTTAACCTCCCTGATCCGCCTTATCCTTCCACCCTCCCCCTCAATAACCTCAATGGTCTGAGATGTAACCTCCTTAACATTTGATGTATGAATCCTTAACAGGTAATAGCCTATCGAAGCATTCAATACATGGCTTACAACCTTCTCAACAGGATTCAGCTGCTCCAATCTCTTAACGGTTGAAGGCGTCACATTTACCGCTCTAACCTCTAACAGCCCCCTCTTCTTTACACGTTTCGTCAATTCATCTGGTGAGCCGCATGCGATTATGCGCCCCCTATCCATAATCGCGACTCTATCGCAGAGGAGCTCCGCCTCCTCCATGTAATGCGTAGTCATGAAAATCGTCTGCCCAACCTCCCTGTTTAATACGTTCTTAACGAAGTTTCTGACGGTGTAAGCCGCGTTTGGGTCAAGCCCTACAGTAGGCTCATCCAAGAAGAGGATAGGTGTCCTGATCATGAAGGCCCTGGCAAGCAGCAGCTTCTGTCGCATCCCGCTTGAAAGGAAGAGGGGAAGCTCATCCCTCTTATCCTCAAGCTTCAAAAGCTCCAGGATCTCGCGTGTCCTTCGCTTAGCAACATCCCTGGGTAAGCCGCAGAGCTTAGCGAAGAACATGCAGTTCTGCTCAACTGTGAGCCACATCTGGAAACCGAGCCATCCCCCACTTATAATAACGTTCACAGAGGACTTCACCTCTCTCCGCTGCCGCCTTATATCAAACCCGTTCACCAGAGCGGCTCCCTCATCGGGATAGAGGAGGCAACATAGAAGCTTGATAAGCGTGGTTTTGCCAGCTCCGTTAGGACCCAGCAGCCCAAAGAACTCTCCACGCTTAACCTTGAGGTCTACATGATCAACAGCCACTATCTTCTCCTTTCTCCTTCGCAATTTATTTCTAAGAACATCAGTAATCACATCCGTCCAGCCGCTAAAGTACGATAACGCCCTCCCCCAAAAAACCTTAGTGAGATCAAAAGTTTCAATAGCATACTTCGCCAAACAGATCGCACCTAACAAGAATTTTTATAGAGCTTCCTCACTTAAAATTTTACGAAAATAACAAATAATAGTTGTTATAAACAGTACAACGGAGATGTAACTAAGTATTTTTCTTCCTCTGCACATCTCTGCTTATGAATGATCCACTCAAGCATAGACACGTAGAAATCTCTTTAAAAATCCCCTTATAGACGATATTCTATAATGATATCTTTGGTATGACTTCTTCTTTAAATGGAAAGGTCTTGTTGGTTATAACTTGGCAAAGCATCTTTCATGCAGTATATTCTCTTTCATTGGATGAATTTCCCCATGAGGCCGTATACGAGTGGAAAAAGGTATGTGGAGAAAGATCTCGTGAAGAAAAATTATCTGTTAGTCGATCAAAAATTAAGGTATAGTTGCCTTAACAGTATTTGTGGAGCCTTGCGATGCCTGGATTAGATATTACTTGAAATTTTTTCTAAAACTGTTTCGAGAGTTGTTGAAGATGCCAAGCTTATCTGAGTTCATTACCTTCATTTCTGGAGGGTCAGGATTAAGGAAACTTATAACTGATAGAGAAGGACGTAACACTGCATCAGATTTTAAAGGAGATCTTGCCTAGTAAAATGCTACTTTGGCTATTACAGGTTTAGCGTAGATCTAGATTTTACATGGAAAACCAAGAAGTCTAGGGAGGATTTGGAAAGAGGAAGTTAGGAAGGGCTTCCAGCCAGGATTGTTTGAAAATTTAAACCCAGCCTCGAAGATAAAAGACTATTCGAATTTGGTGGGGGGAGAATGGTAATGTTTAAACTGTGGAAGGGGCTGGGGTGTAGAGCTTTAGTTAGGGAATCTCTTAGCGATGTCTAGAACCCGGTATGATGGAGGGCTGAGAATCCAGCTGAAGCGGGAGGAATGTTAATGTATAACTCTTATGGCTTCTCTTCTAAATGTTTTTGTTCTTTTTACGTCCTCGATGATTCTTTCTAGTGCGTTTAGCGGTTGATATCCTTCTTCGAAGATTAGTCTGTAGAGTTTAGAGTAGTGTATCTTTGTTTCCAGTCGATATTCTTCTAGGAGTCTCCAGGGTGGATCTATCTCTGCGCCTGTGTCTAGTCCTGGGCAGCATCTGTCTACGTATACTATTCTCTCCTTGCTTAGGTTTGGAGGTATGAATGGGTAGAGTCTGCATCTTATTGGACGTACTGGGTAAATGCTGCATGAAGGCTGCCTGTTTATGTACTCTAGGAATACACATCTCCCTCCCCCGATGTCGCGTATGGTTGGGATGGCTATCATATCCGCTATGACTGCGATAATGTATCTTCCTTTCAGTTCTCTCCAGTTTAAGTCTAGGAAACGGGCTATTCTATGTATGTCGAAGGCTGTTAATCCAACGTTTGGTCCGCTGCTGCAGCATCGTCCACACCTCAAACATCCGAATCTGATCTTGTCTTTGTATGTGAGCTTAATGTAGTTGTGCTCCATGTTTGAGGCGTGTTGTATTCTTGGTGAAGATCTTTAATATGCTTATCGGTGTTTAGCTTGTTCTTCAACCTAGAGTTTCTTGGCTATCATTCTTGTGTCTGTTCATGAGTTGATTTTGGAGTGTTTTTGTTGGATGTTGTCTGGTGGTCGCGTGGAGGATTGTTTGGTTTAGTTTGGGCTGAGAGAATGTCTTATAATGATATGTGGGTGGCTGCTGTTCTTCTGTCAGTTTAGGTTTTCTGTTAGGGTGATGTTTTAGAG